>CAZONY010000204.1:0-2510 GCA_964581215.1 uncultured Chitinophagaceae bacterium
TGATCCCGCGCTGCCGCTCGAGCTCCATGTCGTCGAGCATCTGCTCCTTGAGCTGCCGCTTCTCCACCGTGCCGGTGAACTCCAGCAGCCGGTCGGCCAGGGTGCTCTTGCCATGGTCGATGTGGGCGACGATCGAAAAGTTGCGGATGCGGCGGCAGTCGGTAGGCATGCAAACAGTCTACCGCCCGGCGAGGCGGGCGAGGCCGGCGGCGCCGATGGCACCGGCGTCGCCGCCGAGGCTGGCATAGCGGATCACGGTCGAGGCGGCGAGCGTGGGGAACGTGCGGCGGTGGGCCTCGGCGCGGGCCGCGTCGAGAAAGGCCCGGCCGACGGGGCTGGAATCGCGGCCGAACGTCATCGCCCCGCCGATGATCACCGCCTCCGGGTCGATGACGTGCATCAGGGACGCCATCCCGATCCCCAGCCAGCGGGCCGCGTCCATGACGAGATCGTGGGCCAACCGGTCGCCCCCCTCCATCGCCCGGGCGACGAGGATGGGCGTGAGCGGCTCGCCCCCACGGGCCGCCTCCGCGAGGCTGCCCGTCGCACCGCGGTCGATCGCCTCACGGGCCATCTTCACCAGCGATGTCGCGCTGCAATACGCCTCCAGGTGGCCCGCGTGGCCGCAGGGGCACATGCGGGCCGTCGGTGACGTGTCGACGATGAGGTGGCCGCACTCCGAACCGTGGCTGTGAGCCCCCTCCACGTTGACATCGCCGATGATGATGCCGCCCCCCACGCCGGTGCCGAGTGTGAGGAGAATCAGGCTGCCATACTCGCGGCCGGAGCCGACCCAGAACTCGCCGTACGCAGCCGCGTTGGCGTCGTTGGCGAACGTCACCGGCCGGCCGCCATGCAGCGCCACCCGGTCACGGAGGGGAAAATCGTCCCATCCGGGCAGGTTTCCGGCCCGCACGATCGTGCCGCGCGGGATGTCGAGCGGTCCCGGCGAGCCGAGACCCACGCCCGCGATGTCGGCGGCGGCCATGCCCACGGAGCGGGCCAGCGCATGCACCGCCGCACCCATGCGGGCCGCCGCATCCTCCGGCCCACGCTCGGCATGGGTGGGTTCGGTGTGGAAGGCGACGATGCGGCCCTGATCATCGACCAGCGCCGCCTTGATGTTGGTGCCGCCCAGATCGACGCCAGCCCACAGCGGTTGCGTCGCCTCGGCGCGGGCCAACCGCCCTGAAGTGCTCGTCATGGCAGCCGTCTTACTCCGGCAGGCGGCTGGTCTCGACCGTCGGCGTGGGGCCCGTGCAGGCCTTCATGAATTCCACCAGGTCGGCCTTGTCTTCGGCGGTCAGTTTCAGGGGCCGGACCTTGTCGCTCAGATGCGGATTGGGGTGGCCGCCCTTGTCGTACCACTCCACCACCTCCTCGAGCGTCGCCAGCGAGCCGTCATGCATGTAGGGGGCGGTGAGGGCCACGTTCCGGATCGTCGGCGTCTTGAAGGCGCCCGTGTCTTTCGGGTCCTTGGTGACCACGAACCGGCCGAGGTCGGGATTCTCCCGGTCCATGCCGATGCCGAGATTGTGGTACTTCTCGTCGGCGAGGTTGGCGCCGACGTGGCAGGCCGTGCAGTTGCCTTTCTCGGTGAAGAAAATCTCGCGGCCCCGCTGGGCCGATTCGGACATCGGCTGCTTCTCCAGGGCCGCCTTCGTTTCGGCATACTTTGCCGCCAGGTCCGGATCGTCGGCGATGTCTTCCGCGTCGAGCCCTGCGAACGACCGGAGTTGCTCGTGGTAGTCGTAGGGGGACGGAGCGGTGACCAGCACGCGCTCGAAGGCCGCGATCGCCTGGCCGACACGGTCGATCGTGAGTTCGCCGAAAACCTTCGCGAACTGTCGCTTGTAAACGGCGTTTTCGCCCAGCCGCTGCACCACGCCTTCGTGCGTGAAACCCATTTCGATGGGATTTTGGATCGGACCCACGGCCTGGGCCTCGAGCGAGTCGACGCGGCCATCCCAAAACTGTTTGCCCGACAGGATGCGGTTGAACGAAACGGGGGAGTTGCGGCCACCCGCCTGGCCACGGATGCCGATGCCCGTCTTCGTGTGGGCCGAATAGCCTTCGGCCGGGTTGTGGCAGCTGGCACAGCTCACGGTCGAATCCGCCGAGAGACGGGGATCGAAGTAGAGCTGCCGGCCGAGCTCGATCTTGGCCCGCGTCAGCGGGTTGGCGTCGAGCCCCGTGATCTGGGCGGCCCCCTGGGAGAGGCCCAGCGGCAGGACCGGCTCCAGCTCGCGAAAGTTCCGTGGGTCGGCCAACCAGAGGTCGATCTGCTCGAGCGTGATCGGGCCCGTGCCCGGAACGCCAGCCGTCAGGGAAGGATCGCCGAGCCGGACACTCTCCCGCGTGCCGCCGGCCGCCGTGGTCGCGCCACCGGCCGTCGTCGCGGCGGGACCGGGCGTGTCGGAAGGAGGTGCGGCGACCGGCGGAGCCGTCTCGATCACTTCGACCTCCACGACCTCGGTGGACCGATTCGTGGTGCCGGACGGTGCACAGCC
>CAZONY010000204.1:2610-4954 GCA_964581215.1 uncultured Chitinophagaceae bacterium
AGCTCGCCGGGGTGGCCGGGGCCGTCGTCGAGCCGCAGCGAGGCCACGGCGCCCTTCTGCATTCGGATGGCCGCCGAGCCGTCGCCGATCGTGAGGGCCACCAGCCGGCCGACGCACGGGGCATGCCCAACCCAGGCCACACTGGCCGCATCCTGGCGGATGGTCCACTCCACGAGCGCCTGCCAGTTTGCTCCCGGGGCGAGCGCATCGACCACGTCGATGGGGGCTTCGAGGCCGAACACCGCCTGCATGATCTCCGCGGTCTCACGGGTGCGGACGAGCGGGCTGGCCGCGATGCGGTCCACCCGCATGCCGGCATCCCGCAGATGGGAGACGAACTTCTCGAATCGCTTGCGACCCTTCCGGGTTAGCGGCCGTGAGAAGTCGTCGCCGTCCGGTCCGGCATCCTCGGCCCAAGCGTGGCGGACGATGTACAGGTGGGTCGGGATCGTGGTCATGCGGGGATTGTGATGGCCGCGACGCGGAGGAGCAAGTTTCACGCCTTCCGCCACAGGTCGTCGGCGGCGATGCCGGACGACCGGATGGCCGCGGCCGCGTCGCGGCGCCAGCGGGCGGCATCCACGGGGTATCCGGCCGTCGGGATGAGCCCCGGGCACCGCGTCGACCACAGGTCGTTGAAGGCGTCCATCGCCAGTTCCCGGACGTACTTGGCCGTCATGCTGGCGAGGGCCACCGGCCCGCGACGCTCGCCCCCCACGCAGAATTCAATCCGGCACCGGGCTGCCGGCAGGTCGTATGCCGACCGCGAGGCCGTCTCCTCGATCGGCCGCACGAGCGGGCAGTCGAAGTGCTGCGACACGACCGACGCGTAATGCTTGCGACCTCCATGCCGATCGCACCAGATCACGGCCGGTTCGTCCCGGTTCGCGGCGCGGGCCGCGGCCGCCAGCAGGAGCGTGATCCGCGAGAGGATGTCGGACTTGTTGAGGCCGGCGGCGAGACATGCATTGAACTCGCGCGGATGCACCACGCGGCAAGCGATCCGCTCTAGCCGCACGCCGGAGCGGGCGAGCGCTTCGGCGACCCGTTCCGCGCGATCGCCGCAGGCGGGGCCCGCGACGTTCCGGGGCAGTGGCCTGCTCCGCAGCCTGACCCACTCCGGCGGCACAGCGGCCTCGTCGGGAGCGATGCCGACCGCGGTGGCAAACTCTGGCCATCCGGACGGCACGCGGCCCGTCGCCAGCGCGACCGCGGTGAGCACGCCGGATTCGAGCGACGAGAGCCCGCCATCGCGGCCCGCTCCGCCGCGATAGACCTGCTTCGAGTCGGTCCACAGCGGCCCGGTGGCGTCGGCGGCGACCTCGAGCGCCTGTGCGAGGACGCGCTCCACGTCGTCCGGCGCGGCCGTCGTCCGCCAGACCGATGCGGCCACGACCAGGGGGCCCAGGTTCGGTCCGTAGCCGGCCTCGTCGGTGCCGATGACGAGCGTCATCCCGATTCCCCGCGGCGCGGATGCTGCCGGCAATATTCATAGATGCCGATCGATGCCGACGTGGCGGCGTTGAGGCTGTGCGGCATGCCGGCCAGGGGAATCTCGGCCACGCGATCGAGCCCGTCGAGCACGTCCGCTTCCAGCCCCGTCCGTTCGTTGCCGATCACGAGCACCGTTCGCGGCAGGAAGGAGAACGAGAACAGGCGCTCGGAATGGGTCGCCTGCTCGAGGCCGACGATCTGGTAGCCCTCGGACCGCAGGCGGTCGAGCACCGGTGGCAGGCTGCGATGCACTTCCAGGGCGACCGTGTCGGCCCCGTCGCGGGCGATCTTGTCGTGCAGCCGCGCCGCCCCGCAGGCGATGACACGGCGGATGCCAAAACATCCGCAGGTTCGTACGATGTGCGATAGGTTCACGTGGCTGCGCATCGGCGCGCAGGCCACGATGAGCTCCCGCGGCAGCGGGAGTGGTTCCGGAGGCTTGTGGCGAATGTGGGCGAAGCGCGGCATCGGAATGGCAGGCATTATGGCATGCCTTCTCGCCGGCGACGGCTGCGGGCGCCGGCCGCCGCCGGCCGTCACCGTTCGGCTGGTCGACCACGCCGGCGTCGAGGCGGAGCGGACGAGCCACCCCGGCAAGGCGGTGGTGCTCGATTGCTGGAGCACCTCGTGCCCGCCGTGTGTGAAGGAGTTCCCCGGTCTCGTGGCCTTGCAGCGGCGGTTCGGCGACCGGGTGGCCTGCCTGTCGCTGTCGTTCGACTACGAAGGCATCGGCTCGCCGGAGGACGCTGTGCCCCGCGTGGAGGAATTCCTGCGACAGGTCGGTGCCGGGGGCATCGTCAACCTGGTCGCACGGGAGGATGCCGACGCCCTGTACGGGAAGATGGGCCTG
>CAZONY010000205.1:0-4933 GCA_964581215.1 uncultured Chitinophagaceae bacterium
GGGAAAGATACTCCGATTACCCACGGCCGTGACCGTGAGCGGCTTCACTTTCTTCCCCGCGCCGTGCATCGCGGAGACGAAGATGCCGGCGGCATCGAGCTGGTGGCTGCCCAGTTCGGCCATCAATCCACCGCCGGTGCGGTTCCAGAGCCGCCACCGGATCAGCTCCTCCAGCGGTGAGCGGGTGGTGCCGTCGGGCAGCGTCATCTGGGTGTAGCCATGGGCGGCGGCATCGACGGCGGCATCGGCGATCTGCGCCTCGAGCTGGGCGATCCGCGCAGTCAGCGAGTCGATCTCCGCGGGCTTGGCCGTGTCCAGCGACTTCTTCCATCCGGCAAGCTTCTTGGCCAACGACTCGTCGGCCGGCAGCGGCGGCTTCCACGAGTCGTTGCCCGGCAGGTTGCCACGGTGCCACTGCGCGCGGATCGAATGCACGTCGCCGATCAGCCGGGCCTTGCCGATCGTGTGGACGGCGTTGTCGTAGAGGATGCTGTAGTGCCGTTGGTGGCCGGTGGCGAGGATCTTGCCGGTCTCGCGGGACACCCGCCCCATCTCCTTGCACTCATGAATGCTGTGGCCCATCAGCTTCTCGGTGAGCACATGCTTGCCGGCCCGCATCGCCTTGATGGCGGCCTCCGCGTGGAGATGCAGCGGCAGGGCGATCACCACCGCCTCGACGTCCTTGTCGGCGAGGAGCTCTTCGTAGGCCTCGTAGACCTTCACCTTCTTGCGAGCCTCGTCCTCCGTCGCCCATCGGTATTTGGCCATGAGGCCGGGCCGGGCGGAAAACGCGCTGGGGCTCGAGACGTCGCCGTGAAAGGCCCGGAAGACGTTGTAGGGACGAATGTCGGCGATGGCGACGACATTGAGGTAGTCGGGGTTGTGCGCCCCCAGCAGCACGCTGCCTTCGTCGCCCGTGCCGAGCACGCCCACCCGCAGGGGGCTCCCCACGCTCTTGCCATAGCCGAAATAGATCGACCCGAGCCCGACGCCGGTGGCCACTCCGGCCGCAACCGCGCCCGTGAGAAAGTCGCGGCGCGTCACGGCGATGGCGTCGTCGAAGTTTTCCCTGCCGATCTTCTTCTGCTCTTCCGAAAGGTTCATCAGGTCACCTCGAGGAGACGGTCCGAAATCTTGAATCAGCCCCGCCGGCAGCGGCCCGACGGGCACCAGGAACGAAGGAAATAGTCGAGGCCAGTCCAGCCTCCGCTCGGCATGGTCGCGATGACGAGCAACGCGGCGAGTTCCACCCATTGATCGTAGGTCGCCTGCGCGCCGGTGATCCAGAACGGCTGCGAGGCGATGATGCTCGCCAGAAAGCAGACCCCGCCCATGGCATTGAACCTCACGAGCACGCCGAGAACGAGGCAGGCCCCGATCGTGACGAGCGACCAGCTCACGAAGCGATCGGCCTTCCACAGCGGCGACGGCGGCCGGGCTGCAGTGGCCCGCATGCGGTCAGCCACCGACAACGGCTCGTCCCAGGCTGCCACGAGCTTCTCCCCGATGGCCGCCGCGTCGGCCTGCCAGCCCGCCGCCATGGCGGCCAGCTCACGACGCTTGTCGGCCACCCGTTTCCGCTCGAAGGGGATCTCACGGGCGGCGGCCTGCGCCGCCTTGGCGTCGAGCCGATCGACCTCCATCCGATAGCCGTCGAGTTCGTCCGTCGCATCCGTGACGTACTCGGAAAGCTCCTTCGCCGCCATCTCCAGCCGGCCTTCGGCAGCCGCGCGGCCGGCCGCATCGAGGGGCACGCTGCGACTGCGGGCGGCGAGCAGGTCGCGCCACGATGTCACCACACTCGCCTGCCACGCGGCGGCCGCCTCGGCCGTGGTGCGCCGGTCGCGGCCGCCGAGCGTGCGCGACCAATCGCCCACTTCCGGCAACGACGCGCGGTACCAGTCGCCCAGCGGCCCCACGGCGGCCTTGCGGAAACCCGCGCTCGACCACGATGGGTCGCGAAGATGCGACGAACCCTCGAGGAAGAAGTGCAGACCCACCACGATGCGAAGCATCACCAGGGCCGCCACGGCGAGAACGGAAGTCCGCATGACGAGACACCGAAGGAAGGCAGAAAAACAGGGGGAAGCGAATCGTCGTCGCCAAACAGCGGGCGCATGATCGAATTCCTTCATCATATTCAAATCATCCCGATCTGCCAGCCGACGGTGCCCGCATCGATCCCGTCTTGTCAAACGGGGCGGCCTCGTGCCACAACGCTCGTGCCATGCCCGCCCCTCCCCGCATCGTCCTCTGTTACCCCGTCGAGCCTCGGCACGTCGCCGCCATCCGCGCCACCGCCCCGGAAGCGACCGTCGTCGATGCCGGTCAGGAACGGGTCGCGGAGGAACTGGCGGCGGCCGACATCTACTGCGGCCATGCCAAGGTGCCCGTGCCCTGGGAGGAAGTCGTGGCGGCAGGCCGGCTGCGATGGATCCAGTCGTCGGCGGCGGGCCTCGATCACTGCCTCGTGCCGGCGGTGGTTGCTTCGAGCATCACGGTCACGAGCGCCTCGGGCGTGCTGGCGGACCAGGTGGCCGAGCATGCCGTCGGCCTGGCGATCGCCTGCACCCGTCGCCTGCCGCTCTTTCTCGACCAGCAGCGGCGGAAGGAATTCGTCCGCCGCCCCACCCGCGACCTCACGGGCACCACGGTCGGCATCGTGGGCCTCGGCGGGGTCGGACGCCGGCTGGCGCAGGTGCTCGCTCCCTTTCGCGTCCGCATCCTCGCCACCGATTGGTTCCCGGAAAACAAGCCCGATCACGTCGAGTTCCTCGGCCCACCCGACCGCCTTGCGACTGTTCTCGAGCAGGCCGACGTGCTCTTCCTGTGCGTGCCGCTCACCCAACACACGCAGGGCATGATCGGCGCCGCGGCCCTCGCCGCCATGAAGCCGGGCAGCATCCTCGTGAACATGGCCCGTGGTAAACTCGTCGATGAAGACGCCCTGGCCGACGCCCTCGAGAGCGGCCACCTCGACTCGGCGGCCCTCGACGTCACTCCCGACGAGCCGCCCCGCCCCACCAGCCGGCTGTGGACGGCCCCCCGCCTCATCATCACGCCGCACGTGGCCGGGCAGGCCGCGCGCCGAATCGATGCAATGACCGACTTCTTCTGCGACAATCTCCGCAGGCACCGAACCGGCCGGCCGCTGCGCAACGAAGTCGACAAAAAGCTCGGGTTTCCCCCGCCGGAACGGCCTTCCGCACCATGACGCACTCCGACGAATCCTTCTCCACCGCGATGTACCAGGACGACCGTCCGACGATCTCGGCTGCGGCCGAGGTGGGCACCCGTTGTCCGGAGGAACTGCTCGCCCGCTACGGCGAGATCCTCGAAGGGGGCCGCCTCAATTGGACGGAGTATCACAACCTGATCCGTCGGCTCGGCGCCGGAGGGCAGGGGGTGGTCTTCCTCACGACCCGCCGCGGGAGCGACAACTTCAGCCTCCCCGTGGCCCTGAAGATCTTTTCGCCCGAGCGGTACGAGTCGGAGGCCCACTACGACGAGGCGATGGCGAGGATCGCCGCCGTCGGCTCCCGCGTGGCTCAAATCCAGCAGGACAACCTGCTCGACGTGCAGAACTTCGTCGAACAGCGCCGCATCCGGATCATGGAGATGGAGTGGATCGACGGCTACGACCTCTCCCGGCTCCTCGCCCCGGAACTGCTCGAGCGAACAAAGGCCAGCGTCGGCGAGGACCGCTGGCGGTATCTCAACAACGTTATCGTGACGGCCGGTCCGCGGCAGTCACGGCTCAAGCCGGGCGTGGCGATCTCCATCGTGCGGGAATGCCTGGCGGCGCTCGCCGCCCTGCACCGCGAGGGCATCGTGCACAGCGACGTGAAAAGCTCCAACATCATGGTGAAGCGGACGGGCAACGCGAAGATCATCGACATCGGCTCGGCCCTCGCCCTCGATGACATGCCCCCCAACCGCACCTGCACGCCGGCCTACGCGGCGCCGGAGGTGCTCGAAGGCCGGGAAAACACCCCCCGCTCCGACCTCGCCAGCCTCGGCTACGTGCTCATCGAGATGCTCTCGGGCCAGCCACCCTTCCTGGGCCTGCAATCCTACCGCGACCTGCTCGAGGCGAAGCGATCGCTCGCCCATCGGCTGCCCCAGATCCTGCCGACGGAAGTGACGGTGAACGAGCTGCTCATGAATTTCATCCGCGGCATGATCGCAGCCGATCCATCGAAGCGGTTTCCCAGCGCCGAGGATGCCGATCTCGTGAAGGAGGGGGCCGCCAGCTTCCATCGCCAGTTGATCGTCGGAGGCCTGGCGAGCGAGTACGAGAACGAGATTCGGGCGTGGCTGGAGGAGCTGGAGTAGCTCACCGCAGCCGCCTGGAGATCGCCGCGAGCAGGCTCGTCGTGGCGCGGGGGGCGAGGCGTTTGAGCCGCCAGAGAACGCGGGCGGCGCGACCGACGACGACGTACCTTCGATCCCTGTCGATCGCGCGGATCACGCGGGCGGCGACGGCCTCGCTCGTCCACCGGGAAGCATCCATGTGGCGGCGAGCCTCATGGGAGCCGAGGCCGTCGGCGAAGTGCCACATCTCGAGAAGGCCCGACCGGAAGAAGCCCGGGCAGACAACCGTCACGCCGGGCCGACGACGGTGGCACTCGGCCGCGATCGCCTCGGAGAGCGCGATCACGCCCGCCTTGCTGGCCGAGTAGGCGGCCATCGACGGGGGCGCGAGGATGCCGGCGATCGAGGCCACGTTGACGACGTGCGATCGCGACGGATGCTCGCGAAGCCAGGGGAGGAACGTCTCGCAGCCGAGGGCCGTGCCGAGGAGATTCGTGTCGAGCACGCGCCGCCACTGCGACTCGGGAAGCCGGCCCACCTCGCCCGTGGCCCCCACGCCGGCACAGTTGACGAGCAATTCGAGCGACGGCCAGTCGCCGCGCAGCCGGTCGTGCACCGC
>CAZONY010000206.1:0-4931 GCA_964581215.1 uncultured Chitinophagaceae bacterium
TAGACCAGCCGGCAGGGTTCACAGATGATGAGGCGGATCTTGCGGATGACGTCGTCCTCCCAACCCTTTCATCGACGCGGAGAACACGACGACTTTACGGCTTGGAACGGACGACTATGACTCACCGTGGGCGGCGGCGACTGGGCAAACCCAGGGCTCTGGGGTGGTTCCTCGGCATCGCCATCGCGTCGAGGGCCCTGCGCGTTACAAGCGCCGTTGACATGATTATGGGCGTGCGCGAGCCTCCCGGCTCCCCAGTGTTCGCCCGCCATCAGGAGTTTCCGAGTGTGACATCGTCGCGCGAAGCCCCACAGCAGCCACGAGGCCGACCGTTCGACGTCGTCATCGTGCCGGATTTTTCGGAAGGGCCGGCCGTCTTCGAGGCCCGCACGCTCGTCTTCCTGGCGACCTGGCTCCAGAGCGGCGGGATCTCGTGGGGCTGCCCCCTCCATGTCGCCTGCATCGGGGAGCCGCCCGCGAGCGTTCGCGGCCTGGCCGAGCGGTGCGGAGCGAGTGTCACGGTTCATCAGCCTCTCAAGCTGCGACGCGACCATCACGTCGGCAACAAGCTACGCGGACTGGACATCGAGCCGCACACCGACCGCTTCCTTCTGCTCGACGTCGATATCGCGGTGCTTTCCGACATCTCACGGCTTTCCGATCTGGGCGAGTGCATCGCCGCCGCGCCCGACGATGCCCCGAATGTTTCCGTCGCCGCGTGGCGGACGATCTACGACGCCTTCGATCTGCCGCTGCCGCCACCGATTCGGCCACTCGTGTGCGAACTCGACCTGCCGCGGTTTCCGCCGCGAACCATGGGGTTCGAGGCCGGCGATGAGCAGATCGAATGGATGCTGCCCTACTACAACGGCGGGGTCGTCTTCGCCCCGTGGGCCTGCGGCCTCCGCGAACTGTGGGCACGAAACATCACCCGGATCGCCGGGCTCTTCCCCGAAGACAGGGCACCGCGACGCTGGCTGCACCACAGCGATCAGGCGGCGCTCGCGATGTCGATCGCGATGCTCCAGCGCGACGGGCTGCCGTTTCACCGGCTGCCCGACGCTTTCAACACCCGCTGGCAGCACCTCTACGCGGGCATGCCCGCCGTCGACGAGATCGCCGTGATGCATTGCTGCTGGAATTTTCTCTCGTCGGTCGGCGCGGGCCCGGTCACGACGGCGTGCCTGCAGGAGTCGATTCACTCCTTCTTCCATAGAAAACTTCGGCACCGTTTCTGGAAGCTCGTGTGGGGCGACATCCTGAGGCTCCGGCCACGGGCGGCCTTTCACCACTATCGTCAGGGCACGGCCCGGGCGGCGCAGATCTGCCGCTCCATCCACGAGGCATGTTCCGCCCACGCCGCGGCTCATCTCGCGCCGCCGCCGCCGACCCCCTCACAGGCGGCCTGATTCGCGCGCACGTGCCAAAGCCTGGGTGCAAAGCACCGTCCGGTAGCAGGCGACGTACTGCCTCGCCACTGCGGACCAGTCATGGCTGGTGGCCACCTCGAGACTGCGGCGTTGCAGCCTCCGCGCGAGCGATGCATCGTCGAGCACCCGGCGTATCGCGATCGCCAGCGACTCGGGCGACTCCGGGGTGCACAGGATTCCGCCATCGCCCCCCTGGAGCAGTTCATGGTTGCCGCCGACGTCCGTCGCCACTACCGGAATGCCGCTGGCAAAGGCCTCCAGGATGACGTTGGCGAACGGCTCGCGACGAGAAGGGCACGCGAACACCTTCGCTGACCGGTAGAGCGACACTTTCCGTGCGCCCGTGATGTTTCCCAGCAGGTGAACGCGTTCGCCTACGCCGAGCGTTCCGGCCAGTGCCTGAAGCGGGACTCGCTCCGGGCCCTCGCCGGCGATGAGCAGATCCGTGCCCCGGGCTCCGGCCAGGGCGAACCCGCGCACGAGGAGATCGAATCCCTTGTGGGGCACGAGGCTTCCCAGCCCCAGCACATAAGGACGCGGATGGTCGAAGGCCTCGGCCGTCGCGAAGGCGGCCACGTCCACGCCGTTGTTGATCACATGGACCCGATCCGCCGGCACGCCGGCTGCGACCACGACATCGCGCAGGTACGCTCCCTGGGCGATGACGCCATCGGCCTGGCGGACCGCGGCGAGCATGCGGCGTTCCAGCCGCGGGGAGGAGCGAATCGTGTCGCCGGGCAGGATGTCGGCCCCGTGCGGCCGCACCACGTACGGCAAGCCCGTCAGCCGCCGCAGCGAGCGGGCTACATGGGCCGGCGGGTAGGCCGAATGGCAGTGGACGAGATCGAAGCGGTGCCGCCGGTGCAGCTGCAGAAGCCGCGGCAGCAGGAGCCGTGTTCCAAAACGCCTGGAGCGGGCTCGCCGGTGCCGCACGACCGGATAGGGAAACACGCCGTCATCCCAGGCACCGCGGGCCGCCGGTGCGACGACGAGCGGACGATGGCCCGCCGCGAGCAGCATCCGGGCGAGTTGATCGAGCACCGTCTGTGCGCCACCGATCACGGGCAGGGCGACATCGGCATGGAGACATACGGAGAGCGACTGCCGGTCTTGCTGCCCGACGTCCATGAAATCCCTCGAGCAGATCTGAAGAGGCGGCGCGTTCGATGCCGGCCAACCTTAGGAACGTGGCCTCCGTCGGTCAAGCCAGGCAAGCTGAGGGAGTCCGGGCATCGCGGGGCCCTGCGAAGTGTGGCGAATCGGTCTGGCGACCAACCAGCCACATCACCTATTTCCTTGCCTGCGACGGAGCAGGGCGAGGTCATCGCGAACCATGGCAAAGCAAATTCTCGTGACGGGCTGTGCGGGCTTCATCGGCTACCACGTGGCCCAGCGGCTTCTCATGGACGGAGCAACAGTCGTCGGGCTGGATAATCTCAACACCTATTACTCCCCGAAGCTCAAACAGGATCGGCTGACGGACTTGTGGCAAAGCGACCGGTTCACGTTTCACAAGATCGATCTGGCCGACCGGGATGCCGTGGCCGCACTCGTCGGCGAAGTCGAGCCGCACTGTGTCGTCCATCTGGCCGCTCAGGCCGGCGTCCGGTGGTCGATCGAGAATCCGTGGGCCTATCTCGATTCGAATCTCACCGGCTTTCTCTCGATCCTCGAGGCTTGCCGGCATGCGCGAATCGGCCACCTGATCTATGCCTCCTCCAGCAGCGTCTACGGGTCGAACACGAAGCTGCCGTTCGCGGTCGAGGACAACGTCGATCATCCGGTGAGCCTCTATGCGGCCACGAAGAAGGCGAACGAGCTGATGGCCCATACCTACAGCCATCTCTACGGGCTGCCGACGACCGGCCTGCGGTTTTTCACGGTCTACGGCCCGTGGGGCAGACCTGACATGGCCTACTGGAAATTTACCGAGGCGATCCTCGCCGGACGACCGATCGAACTCTACAACCACGGAGCCATGCGGCGTGATTTCACGTATGTCGATGACGTCGTCGAGTCTGTCGTGCGACTGACGGAGCAACCGGCCACGGCCAATCCCGACTGGTCTGGCGCGGCTCCTGACCCTGCCACGAGCAACGCGCCCTGGCGGGTCTACAACATCGGCAATCACTCGCCGGTCGAACTGCTCGAGTTTGTCTCGCTGCTCGAAGAAGCTCTCGGCACGCGTGCCGTCAAGAAGCTCATGCCCATCCAACAGGGCGACGTGCCGGCGACCTGCGCCGATATCGAAGCCCTGAGCGGAGCGGTCGGGTTTTCACCGGCCACCCCGATCGAGGTCGGCGTGGCACGGTTCGTGGCCTGGTATCGGACCTACCACGGGATCGGGGCGGGCACGCCGTCGGCACGAATCGCGGCCTGAAAACGCCGCCTCAAGCCCGTGGCAACGGGCTCACCACGGCCGGAACGCCGCGGGCGAAGTGCCTTGCCGGAATGTCTCTCGTCAGTACGGCCCCCGCGGCGACGAGGCTTTCCTCGCCGATGCGAATGCCGGGCACGGACACCGCCCCGATGCCCACGAATGCGTACCGCCCCACGCGGGTGCCTCCGGCCAGCCTGACACCCGGCCCCAGAAACGCGCCTTCCTCGATCACGCAGTCGTGCTCGACGATGCCACCGGTATTGATCAGGACGTCGTCCTCGATGACCGCGCATGGGTTGACGATCACGCCAGCCATGATCACCACGCCCATTCCCAGTGACACGTTCCCCGCGATGGTCGCCGCGGGGTGAATGATCGAAGGGATTTGAAGGCCGACTTCCCGGGTTTCCTGGCAGACCTTTCGTCGCAGGATCGTGGAAGTCGTGCCGACGATCCCGACGACGGCGTGACGGACGCCCTGCCGCGCCAGGTCGCCGAGTGTCACTCGGGGCCCGAGGACAGGGAGGCCCATCACCTGCCGTCCCATGAGGACAGGATCATCGTCCAGCAGGCCGACGGCGCGGTAGCGCGGGTCACGGCCGATCATGTCGATGATCACACGAGAGTTTCCCCCGGCGCCGATGATGACCAGATCCTGCACGGGTGTCATGTACGTGCTCCGTGTCCGACCGCGGGCGATGCCTGCATGATTTCGTCGTACAGATCCTCGACGCGTCGCGTGCATGCCGTCAGGTCGAAATGCTCGCGCACGAACGCTGGAGCGGCGCTGCCGAGCCGCTCCGCGAGTCCCCGGTCCTCGAGAAGTGACTCGATCCGGTGGGCGAGCGCCACCTCGTCTCCATCCTCGATGGCAAACCCCGTGCGTCCTTCGACGACTCCCTCGCTTTCCGTGCCTTGGGCGGAGGTGATCACGGGAACTCCCGACGCCGCCGCCTCGATCACGACGAGCCCAAAACCCTCCGCAATCGCATGCCCCGCAGGACGCACCGAGGGCAGGCAAAAAACGACCGTGTCGGCGAGTTCCTCCCGAACTCGTTCAGGCGGCAATCGCCCGAGGAAGCATGCCCGCACGTTCATGTCTGACGCCAAGGCTTTCCAGG
>CAZONY010000207.1:0-4916 GCA_964581215.1 uncultured Chitinophagaceae bacterium
TCGGGCCACCCACCCGTTAAATCAAACGATGAAATGAAGGACTGCGGCGGTTGGTGCGTCGTCGGCGGGCGACGCACGACGGCCTAGGGTGGGAGGGGGCAAACGTCATGCCGAAGACCCGTGGCGCCGAATTCACGGTTGTTTTCCACGTCGTTCGCGGTTTCTGGCCGTGGCTGACGACGGCACGCACCCTTTCTGTGCATCGGGTTGCCCATGAAGAAGGCATTTCTTCGCGACGCGGGGCTGGTGGCCGCCATAATGCTGTTCGTCACCACCTCGTCGAGGCACGGCAGGAACGTCTCCCGCGATGCGCACGCTGACTCCCCTTCTGACGCGGTCGCGCGAGGAACGGCTTGGCGAACTCGCGAAGATCGCGCCCTCGCGGCCGCCGGGAGAGCCGGCGTGGGCCGAATCCGAGTGCTCGTTTCGCGGCGGCAGGGCCGCCGCCCTCGAGCGACTGGCAGCCATCGACCCGGTGGCGTACGCCCTCACCCGCAATCACGTCGGCGGCGCGGTCACGCGGCTCTCGCCATGGCTGCGGCATGGCGTGCTGTCGCTCGCGGAGGTGCGGGACGCGGCGCTTGCCCGCGTGAGCCGACCGGCCGATGCGGAAAAACTCGTCGCGGAACTCGGTTGGCGGGATTACTGGCGGCAGGTCCATGCCGCTTTGGGATCCCGCATCCACGAGGATATCGAGACTCCGGCCGCCACGCCGCGGACCGCGGAGCGGCTCGATCACGTTCCCCAGGACGTGCTCGACGCCCGCACCGGTATGGCGTGCATCGACGCCTTCGTGCGTCGGCTGCATGCCACCGGTTGGCTGCACAACCACGAGCGGATGTGGCTGGCTTCATGGCTCGTCCACGTGCGGGGCGTTCGCTGGCAGGCGGGGGCCGATTGGTTCCTTTCACACCTTCTCGATGGTGACCCGGCGAGCAATCACCTCTCCTGGCAGTGGGTGGCCGGCACGTTCTCCGCGAAACCCTATCTCTTCAACCGGGAGAATCTGGAGCGGTTCACCGCCGGCCTGCACTGCCGTGACTGTCGTCACCTCGGCTCGTGTGCGGTGGAGGGATCCTATGACGAACTCGCCGCCCGCCTGTTCGTCGATCCCGGGCCTCCGGTGGGCCGCGAGCCGATGCGCCTCCGCCCCGCCCCGGCCTGGCGGCCCGGCCACCGAGACGATGGCCCTGGGCGGCCTCTTGTGTGGCTTACGCTCGACTCGCTCGCTGCGTCGAGCCCGGCCGCGACCAGGCATCCCGATGCGCCGCGCCTGTTCGTCCTGGATGCCGGCTGGCTGGCCGACGAGCGACCATCGCTCCAGCGGCTGGCCTTCATCTTCGAGTGTCTGGCGGACATCGCCGGAGTCGAGGTGGTGCTCGCAACCACGCGGGACGCGGTGCCGGACCTCGCCCGCCGACAGGGCTGCGGCCATGTCGTCGTCGCCAGCACCCCCTGCCCCACCACCCGGCTCGCCGCGGAGGCGATCGCGGAAGTGATGCCGGTCGTCGCCGTCGATGAACCGGTGTTTTGTGACCGCTCCCGCGTCACCGATGTGGGCCGATTTTCCCGGTACTGGTCGAAGGTGAGCCGCTCGGCGTTGCAGGCGACGCCCCTGGGCGACTGAGCCCGAACCGGCTCGGGCCCGACCTCAGAGCACTCCGAGCGCCTCGACGAAACCGCACAGCGTCTCGCACGGGATCGATCCCTCCGGACGCTCGGGCAGGATGCCGACGTCGTACCCGGCATCCACCAGCCGGGTGCGATCAGCTTCGATCCGTGGCGGCACCCGGCCCTTCTCGCGCGGAGCCCCAAACAGCACCCAGCGGGTGCGACCGGGCTCAGCCGGATCGACCCGGGCTTGCCGAGGCAGGGCCGAATCCAGCATCGCCACGCCGCGGATGTCGGTCCAGCGCGATTCGACGGCCATCCATGCGAGCGCTCCGCCAGCGCCCGAACCGGCCACTGCCATGCGAGAACGGTCGATGGCCCGCCGGCTCCGCAGAGCATTCACGCTCCGCGCTATGCCGGTGAGGTCCGACCGGCTCCACCGCTGGGGATCGCTTGAACCGGGCAGAATCACCGCGATGCCGTAGCGGTTCGCGGCGGTGAGCCATGCCTCGGCCTCGGCGGCGGCGATCGGTCCGTGCGGTTGGCCGAGAAAGATGAGGACACCGACAGGGTCATCCTTCGCGCCCGCGGGGATCACGGCCAACGGCGGATCCGCCACATCGGGCGCCTCGAGTTTCACGACCGTGGCCGGAGCGGGCGACTCCGGCCGCGTGGGAGTTTCACCCGGCACGTCGGTGGGCAACGCCACCGTGGTCAGCGTGTGGCTTTTGGATTGGCCGCCAGCGTCCTTCACGACGAGCGTGATCACGTCGTCGATCTCGATGCCGCCCAGCACGCCCGCCAGCACGGCCTCCGAAGTGACGGCCACGGCATCGGCGTCGTCACCCGGCGGCGTGACCGATTGCACGACCG
Source organism: uncultured Chitinophagaceae bacterium (assembly GCA_964581215.1). Classification (GTDB taxonomy): domain Bacteria; phylum Planctomycetota; class Planctomycetia; order Pirellulales; family UBA1268; genus CACORA01. The sequence continues at coordinate 2,485 of CAZONY010000207.1, forward strand.
ATCCCGGGGCGATTCCGGCCTTGGCGGCCGGGCTGCCAGGCCACACCCAGTCCACCACGACAGGTGTCTGCCGAGCCCCGCCTTCGCGCTCCTCCGCGGTTGCCACCCGTCGCGGCACGATCCCGACGATGGCGCGACGGGAGGGGGGCAGGTTGGCGACGAGCCGGGCCCGGATCTCGATCCGCCGCGGAGTTCCGTCCGGCACCGGCCGCTCCACGGTCAGGTCGATCTCGTCGCCGGCATACTTGGGGATGAGCGCATGTCGGAGTTCCGCGATCCGGCGGATCGGCCTGCCGTCGGCAGCCACGATCGTGTCCCCGGGACGGATCCCGGCCTCCGCGGCGGGCGAGCCGCGCCGGCTCGCGGCGACCGTGGGGGTGCCGGTGAAGACGTCGCGAGACCGGTACGAGATGCCCAGCAGGCCAGGCACGAGCGATTCCCCGGCCTGCAGCCGGGGAAGCACGCGGAGGATGTCCTCGAGCGGCACCGCGAATCCGATGCCGGAGTCGTAGAGTTCGGTTCCCAGCGGCATTCCCGCGGTGTCGGCGGGCAGCGGAGCGAGCAGCCCGATCACGTCACCCCGAATATCGACCAGTGGACCGCCGTAGTTGGCCGGTGAGACGGCGGCGTCGGTCTGAACCGCCCGGCCCCAGGACCGGCTCGTGGCCGACAGCGCGCCGACGGCGAGGTTCGGCGTGGTGGCATCCCAGCCACGGCCCACGGCGATGGTCCACTGGCCGACGGCCAGCGTGTCGCGGGGCACGGCGGTGGTCACGGCGGCCAGCGGGGAGTCGCGTTCGACCTTGAGCAGCACGATCCCGCGGGAAGCGTCCCGGCCAACGACACGGGCCGCCAGCCGGGACGGTGTTTCGCCTCCAGGGGAGGCGATGAGCACGATCGCCTGCGACATGCCCTCGGGAACGGCGAACGCGGTCGTGATGATCCACCCGGCGGGATCGACGACCAATCCGGTCGAGGGGCCGCTGGCGGGCGTGGCTTCCGCGGAGCCTTCGACGGCAGCCGTGGAAACACCCGCCGGCTCGATTCGCACGACGGCCGGGGCGACACGCGCCGCAGCGGCCTTGAACGCCTGCTCCTCTGCGAGCCCCACGTCATCGGCGGCATGGCCATCGAGCCCGCACCATGCCAAGGCGATCACGAGCACCCATGCCGAGCGACGAGGCCCCATCAGCGCGTCTCCTGCGGTGGGGCCGTAGGCCGCGGGCCCCCATCCTGTGGACGGGCGCCGAGATCGACCTCGACGACGTCTCCCTGGCGAACCACCGACAGCCGCACCGGGTCGCCGACCGCCAGCCTGCCGAGTGCCTGCTGGAGCGCCTGGCGGGACTGCACGGCCATCCCCGCCACGGCGATGACGAGATCGTCAGGCACCAGGCCGGCCTTCTCCCCCGGCGATCCGGGGATCAACGATTCGATGAAGGGGGGCGTTTTGTCGAGCAGGTCGGGCACGAGCACGATGCCGAGTCGCCGCGGGTCGAAAGAGACCGCCGTGACCGACTCCGGAGCCTGCACGGAGCCGGCCATGATGTCTTGATAGCCGCGGGCCAGTTCGCCCACCGGAATCGCATAGCTCAACCAGATGCCCGACGACGTGGCACGGAGTTCTTTGCCGAGCATGCCGATCAGCCGGCCCCGCCGGTCGATGACCGCGCCTCCGGGGGAGCCGGGGTTGTTGGTCGTGCAGTCGAGGATGTAAACATCGCCCGTGAACGGCACCTCGTAGCTGCCGCGACGGGCGGCCAGGGGAACCCGGGCCGCGATGATGCCATGCTGCGTGCTGACCCGCTCGTCCCCGACGGCCACCGCGAACAGATTGGAAAGGGCGAAGATCCGGGTGCCCACGTCGGCCGGCTCGGTCTGGTCGAGGGGAAACGACGGCAGGTCCGCGGCATCGAGCGACAGCACGGCCAACTGCCGTCGCGGGTCGGCTCCCAGCACCGTGCCGCGATAGCGGATGCCGTCGTCGAGCACGCAGTCGATTTCCTCCGAGTCGAGGACGGTGCTCATGACGGTGAGCACATGGCCCTGCGGTGCCACGAGGATGCCGGTCTGGTAGGCCTCCAGCCCGCGCAGGCCACCGGCACCGTAGATCTTGACCACCCGGCGCGCCGCTTCGGCGATCGTCTGGCCGGCGGTGTCGGCGTCGGCCCCTGCCACCGGGCCGATCCCCACGGACCCGAGGGCCATGATCACCGCCGCGAGACTCATCCTGAGGTGATGACTGTTCATGGCGATCCCCCGCCGAACGTGGCCGCTTCGATCTCGAACGTGCCGAAGCGATCGTTGCCCCGCCACACCTCCATCACCCGCGGCATCCCGGGCAGGGACGCCTGCTCGAGCCGTCCTGAAAACCGGACCTCGCAGGGGTCGGCGTCAGGCTCGGCCCAGAAATCGATCGCCACGACGTCGCC
>CAZONY010000208.1:0-788 GCA_964581215.1 uncultured Chitinophagaceae bacterium
CGACGGCGGTGGTGCTCAACGGGGTCGTCGCCACGATGGCCACGGTGCAGTTCCAGCGGGCCGGCCACTTCCGGCCGCGGCTGTTCCTGCCGCTGGCGGCGGCCAGCGTGCCGGCCGCTGCCCTCGGCGGCGCGATCGATCTGCCGACGGCAGCGTTCGAGGGGATCGTGGGCGTCGTCCTGCTCGTGTCGGCAGCCCGGATTTTTTCTGGCGACCATGCCACCGCGGATGCCTGCCCGGACGACGAGGCTGCCTGGCGGCGGCCGACGGTTCGCTTCCTGGCCGCCCTCGGCGGCGGACTCGGCCTGCTCTCCGGCCTGACGGGCGTGGGCGGCGGCGTCTTTCTCACGCCGGTGTTGCTGACGCTGCGGATGGCACCCGTGAAGCAGGTGGCGGCCGTGTCGGCGGCATTCATCCTCGTCAACTCGATGGCCGGCCTCGTGGGCGGCCTGGCGGCCGGCCGTGGCCTCGCTCCGGTCGGCAATGCGGTGATCACCGCGGCCGTTGTCGGCGGCGTGGTCGGATCGCAGCTCGGCGCGTTTCGATTGCCAGCCCGCACGCTGCGGGTCCTCATGAGCGGCGTGCTGGTCGTGGCGGGGCTGAAGCTGCTCGGGCACGCGGTGCTTGAGTAGTTCCACCCACGCTGGCGCAGCTGCGGGGCCGCCCGTGCCCCGGGAGCCGGCCCTGATCGCCAGCGAAGCCAGGGATGGCGAAGCGCAGCCAGCGGGGAGAGAGCCTCGGCCCGGAGGGCCGGAGCGAACGTCCGGCGACGGGGCACGGGCGGCCCC
>CAZONY010000208.1:798-3192 GCA_964581215.1 uncultured Chitinophagaceae bacterium
GCCGGATCCCAGCTCGGTGCGTTTCGGCTTCATGCCAGCACGCTGCGGGTCCTTATGAGCGGCGTGCTGGTCGTGGCGGGGCTGAAGCTACTCGGGCAAGCGGTGCTGGAGTAGTCGCAAAAAACGGCGGCGCGACTGAGCGTTGCTTGCCGAACGGCGGTGCGGCTGCGAACTTAGGCAGGCGCAGTCGCTCCCGCCCTTCTCGTTCTCCGACATGCCCTCCAATCCGCTCGCCGACGTCGTCACCGGGCAATACGAGACGTGGGTGTATCCCGAACCGATCCGGGATCTCCCCGCCTGGCTCGCCGGCAACTGGCAGTGGTTCGACCCTAGTCACGCCCACCGGATGTTCTGGCCGGACCGCGACTACAAGCCCGATCTCGACATCTTGATCGCGGGCTGCGGCACCAATCAGGCGGCTGTCTTCGCCTACACGAACCACGGCGCAACGGTCGTGGCAATCGACGTCAGCGGCCCGTCGCTCGACCACCAGCGGTTTCTGAAGGAGAAGTACGGTCTCAAGAACCTGGAGCTGCACCGGCTCCCGATCGAGGAGATCGGCACGCTCGGCCGTGACTTCGACCTCGTCGTCTCCACGGGTGTGCTCCACCACATGGCCGATCCGAAGATCGGGATGCAGGCGCTCGCCACGTGCCTGCGGCCCGACGGCGTGGCGGCGATCATGCTCTACGCCCGGTATGGGCGGATCGGCGTGGAGATGCTCCAGGCGATGTTCCGGGAACTCGGGCTCCGCCAGGACGAGGCCTCGCTCGCCGTCGTTCGGGCCGCGATCGCGTCGCTGCCGCAGGACCATCCAGTGAAGTGCTACATGGCGGTCGCTCCGGACCTGGAGTTCGACGCCGGGCTCGTCGACACGTTCCTGCACGGCCGCGACCGCAGCTACACCGTGGCCGACTGCCTCGACCTTGTCGCGTCGGCGGGGCTTGTGTTCCAGGAGTGGTTTCTCAAGTCGCCATACTATCCACCGGCTGGGAGCGACGACCCGTTCTACGCCAGGGTGGCAGCGCTGCCCGAGGAACAGCAGTGGTCGATCATGGAGCGGGTCAACACCCGCAACGGCTGCCACTTCTTCACGGCCTGCCGCCCGGAGCGGCCCCGTGAGACATATCGCGTGGACGTCGCATCGGAAAGGTTCCTCGAGCACGTGCCCGTGTTCCGCTACCGCTGCGGATGCCGAGCCGGCGAGGTCTTCCGCTACGACTGGAAGACGCCGCTCGATGCCGTGCAGCAGGCACTGATCCGGCAGGTGGACGGCCGCCGCACGATCCGCGAGATCCTCGCCGCGACTGGCCCGGGGATTCCGGATCGGGGCGCGGCCGACCTCGAGCGTTTCGCCCGCACGTTCTTTCGCTCGCTCGTGCAGCGGGATTTTCTTGCGCTCGGGCTCCGGCCCGCCGGCCGCCCTGGGGCCGCGACCTGAGCGCGGAACCGCACGACATGACAGTGACTGGACACCGGCGGCCGAGGATCTGTCTCAACATGATCGTGCGCAACGAGGCGCACATCATCCACGAGCTCATCGCGTCGGTTTCACCTCACATCGACTCTTGGGTGATCGTCGATACCGGCTCGCACGACGGCACGCAGGATCTCATCCGTCGCCTGATGGCGGAGCGAGGCATTCCCGGCGAGCTGTTCGAGCGGCCCTGGCGAGACTTCGGCAGCAACCGTACCGAAGCACTCGAGCTCGCCCAAGGCCGCGGCGACTACATCTGGGTGATGGATGCGGATGACATCGTCACCGGAACCATCGACTTCAGCGGGCTAACCGCCGATGGCTACTCCGTGCGAATCCGCGACGGTGCCCTGTACTGGCGGGTGCAACTGTTCCGCGACGGCGTGCCATGGCGGTACACGGGCGTGCTCCACGAGGTGGCTGTCTGCGACGTGCCCCACACCCAGAAGCGGCTCGAGGGCGACTACGGCATCGAGTCGCGTCGCCTCGGCGCCCGGAACCAGGATCCGCAGAAGTATGCCCGTGACGCCGCGATCCTGCAGGCGGAGGTCGATCGCCATCCGGACGACACGCGGTCGGTCTTCTATTTAGCTCAGAGTTACTTCGACGCCGGCGACTTCGCGAACGCCCGCAGGTGGTATGCGCGTCGCGCCGAGATGGGTGGCTGGGACGAGGAGATCTATTACTCGCTCTACCGCGTCGCCCTGGCGATGGACCGCGGCGGCGAATCGTGGCCCGTCGTACAGGATGCCTTCCTGCGGGCCTGGAGCTATCGGCCCACTCGCGCTGAGCCGCTCTACATGATCGCCCGGCACTACCGCGTGGCCGGCGACTACCGGCTCGGCCATCTCTTCGCCGAGCGAGCCGCGCGGATTCCACTGCCGGCGAACGATGTGCTCTTCATGCCGGCGGACGTC
>CAZONY010000208.1:3202-4913 GCA_964581215.1 uncultured Chitinophagaceae bacterium
CTACGAGTGGCGGGTGCTGGACGAGCAGGCGGTCTGCGGCTCGTGGATCGGCGGGTTTTCGGAAACGCTCGCGCTCTGCCAGCGGCTGTTGGCCCGCGCCGACATCCCCGCGGAGGATCGCGCCCGCATCGCCGCCAACCGTGACCTCGCCGCGAAGAACATGCCCGAGACCGCAGCGGCCCGTTCCGACGCTGCGGCTCCAGCGGCCGCCCCTCGCGAAACGTCGCTGCGTCGGGCGGTCGCCAGACGGCTCCAGGTGCGCACAACCGCCAGCGGCCAGATCCGCCTGCCCGCGGTGCCGGCCCTGCTCGACGAGTGCCAGGCGATCTGCCTGCGTTCGTTCGCCGCGGTCGGCGTGGAGTTCACCCCAGAGCAGACGGCTCGCCTCCGGGAGGCCCTCGCCGGCCAGCTCGCCGCCGCCTATGCGGCGTCACCGCGGTCGGAGATCGTGGTCACCTACGACTCACCAGTAGGCCGGCAGATCAACTGGCACGTGAAGGCCGAGTGGGCGAGCGTGGAGGCCGCCTACGACGCGTGGGTCGCCACGCGAAAGCCTCCCTTCTTCGGCACCGCCCCCGATGCCCGCGTGTGGGCGCTCGCGACCGCGGTGGCCGAGCCCTCTGTCTGCCCGGTGCTCGACGTCGGCGCGGGCACAGGCCGCAACGCCCTCGCGCTCGCCCGCCGCGGCCACCCGGTCGACGCGATCGAGTTGTCGGGCAAGTTCGCCACCATCCTCCGCGACGAGGCCGCGCGGGAATCGCTCCCTGTCCGTGTGCTCGAGCGCGACGTGTTTGCAGGAGGTGGCGACCTGCGGAGCGACTACGGGGTGGTCGTGCTTTCCGAAGTGGCGTCGGACTTCCGCGATGCCGGCCAGCTCCGGCAGATGTTCGAGCTCGCCGCGGCCTGCCTAGCACCTGGCGGACGGCTCGTCTTCAATGTCTTCCTCCCGCGCGGGGGCTACACGCCCGACGACGCCGCGCGGCAGTTCGGCCAGCAGGTCTACACGGCGATCTTCACCGCGGCGGAGGTGGCTGCGGCCGCCGCGGGGCTGCCCCTGGAGTTCGTTGCCGACGACTCGGCTCACGACTACGAACAGAAACACCTGCCGGAAGGGGCCTGGCCGCCGACGGGCTGGTATGCCGCGTGGGCGAGCGGCCTCGACGTATTCGACGTCCCGCGACACGAATCGCCGATCGAACTCCGCTGGCTCGTCTATCGATCAACGCGGTGAGATCATCACGGGGGCGTGATGTTGGCTGCGCCAGTCGCCCCGCTGCTACCGGTCGCCCCGCCGACCGACGTCCCGCCAAGCCCACCCGGTCCACCGATTGCCGTGCCACCGGTTCCGCCGGTCAACGTCGCGTCGCCGCCGTTGCCGCCGCTGCCGCCGTTGCCGGTTCCTGCTGTTGCAGAGCCGCCATCGCCACCGCTGCCGCCAACGACGGTGCCGGTCGCGCCCGTTCCCGTTGCATCGCCACCATTGCCACCGGCGCCACCGTTGCCAGTCACCGAGGAGCCGCCGGCGCCACCAGCGCCGCCGATGGCACCGCCAATCGAACTCGTCGCGGATCCGCCCGCACCGCCGGTGCCAGCATTGCCGCTCTGGGCTCCAGCAGCGCCACCGTTGCCGCCAGCGCCGCCGATCGCCAAAGCGGCCCCAGTCACACTGCCGCCGTCGCCGCCGTTGCCACCGTTGCCGAGCGAGCCGCCA
>CAZONY010000209.1:0-1175 GCA_964581215.1 uncultured Chitinophagaceae bacterium
CGACGGCTGGATCCCCGAGCCGGGCGTCGTGAAGCCGGGGTGAAAGCCGGCTTATCGCGCAACTCCGTCAGCGACGGGACCGCCAGCCGGGCGTCTCGCGCAAGGGCGGCTCGACCGCGACGGGCACGGGCTGCGGCTCCGCGACGGGAACGGTCTCGGCGACCGGTGCGGGCTGTGGATCCGCGGCCGCCTCCTGGACGGCCGCGACGGCGGCATCGACCGCGACCTCCTCATCGGATGTCGGCGCGTCCTCGGCCGTGACGAGAGCGGCACAGGCCACGCAGGCAGCGAGCGAACGCGGGATTCCCGGCCATGCCTGCAGCATCGGACCCATGCCCATCCAAAGGAAACAGCCCGGGGCGGCGACGGCCATGCCGTCACCGCCCGGGCGGAAAACTCCCGCAGCGGCTGTTCCCCCCACCAAACCCCGACCGTGGTATCGGCCCGTCACGACCGTCATCTTCAGCAAAACCGGCCCGGCATCGCCCTCGGCCGTAGCGGACTCGAGACCGAGTTCTCATGAGGCTGCTCCTGGGGCCTGGGCAGCCCCTCCCTCACCCGCCCAGCCCCATCTCCCGCATCAGCATCTGCATGTCCTCCCAGACGTCCCGCTTGGCCGCGGGATTGCGCAGGAGATACGAAGGGTGATAGGTGCAGAGCACGCGGGCGGCGCCGAACGTGTACCAGTGACGCCGCAACCGGCCGATCGGCTCCGTCGTCTGCAGCAGGGCCTGGGCGGCCGTCGTCCCCAGGCAGCAGATGAACTCGGGTGCGATGGCGGCGAACTGCCGTTCGAAGAAGCCGCGGCAGTTGGCCACCTCGTCGGGCAGGGGCGAACGGTTGCCCGGCGGTCGGCACTTGAGGACGTTGAGGATGTAGACCTCCTCACGCTTCAGCGTGCAGGCCTCGATGATCTTCGTGAGCAACTGGCCGGCGCGGCCCACGAACGGCTCGCCCGAGGCATCCTCGTCGGCTCCCGGCGCCTCGCCGAAGAAACACAGCCTGGCGTCGGGCGGGCCGGCCCCGAACACCGTCTGCGTTCTCGTGCCGGCGAGTTCCACGCACCGCGTGCAGCCGGCGACCTCCTGCCGGAGGAGCGCCAGCGACCGTGCGGCGTCGCGGTCGCCCCCACGGTCGGCAGCCGCCTCGACCGGCGTGACGACGGTCGCGGCGGC
>CAZONY010000209.1:1185-4907 GCA_964581215.1 uncultured Chitinophagaceae bacterium
CCCCTCTTCGGCAGCGCGGTCACCCCGGCGTCGGCGAGGCTCTCCAACCGCTGCTTGACGGCCCGAGCCGTGCGTCCATCCATGGCTGCCGGGGTCTACAGCGCCCGTCGGTGACGTTTCGGTCCACGGCCCTTGCCGAGAATCGAGGCGGCGGGCTTCTTCGCCGGCTCGGCGGGTGCCGGTTCGGCGGCCGCCGGCGTCCGGCCGAAGCCGCCCGTGGGCACCATCTCGACCGGCGCCGGCCGGGGCCGCTGATCGAAGGCCTCGAAGCCCGCGATCTCGTCCCGCTGGAGGAGCCGCTCGATCCGCATCTCGATCCGCGTCAACTGGGATCCCTCCTCGGGCGCGACGAACGTGAAGGCCACGCCTTCCCGTCCCATGCGGCCCGTGCGGCCGACGCGATGGACGTAGTCGTCGCAGAACTCGGGGATGTCGTAGTTGACGATGTGGGACACGCTCGAGACGTCGATGCCCCGGCCCACCACGTCAGTGGCCACGAGGACCGTGACCGTGCCCTCGCGAAACTGCCGCATCACGCGGTCGCGGACGTTTTGGGCGAGATCGCCGTGGATGCAGGCGACGTCGGAGGCATCTCCGCCACGGCGGCTCCGCTTCCGGGCCAGCCGCTCGAAGACCTTGTCGGTGCCCCGCTTCGTGCGGCAGAAGACGATCACCTGCCGTGGCTGCTCCCGCTCCAGGAGACGCTCCAGCAGGTCGAACTTGCGTGTCGGATCGACGGTGAAATACCGCTGCTCGATCGTCTCGACGGCGATCTCGCGGCTGGAGAAGTCGAGCGTCTCGTGGTCGCGCATGTAACGCTTGGCGATCGTGATCACCGGCGGCGGGACGGTCGCCGAGAGGAGGAGCGTTTGCCGGCTCTCCGGACAGCGGCGGAGAATCTTCTCGATGTCGGGGCGGAAGCCGATATCGAGCATGCGATCGGCCTCGTCGAGCGTGACGATCTCCAGGTCGCTCAACGCGATCGTGCCCCGGCTCAGGTGGTCGAGCACGCGACCGGGAGTGCCGACGATGACCTGGGGATGCCGGGCCAGCTTGTCGATCTGCCCCTTGATCGGTTTGCCGCCATACACGGCCACGCAATGCAGCTTCGACCCGTAGGCCAGCTTCTCGAACTCGTCCTTCACCTGCACGGCCAGTTCGCGGGTGGGCACGAGCACCAGGGCCCGCGGTCCCTTGCCCCGTGGTGGGACGTGCGTGAGCCGTTCCAGGATCGGGAGGACGAACGAGGCCGTCTTCCCGGTGCCCGTGCGGGCCTGACCGAGAACGTCGATGCCGGTGATCGCCCGCGGAATGAGCCCTGCCTGCACCGGCGTGGGCTGCGAGTAGCCGGCGCGGCGCACCGCCTCCAGCGTCGATTCCGAAAGGCCCAGCGACTCAAAGCCTCCCTGCTGGTCGCCACCAACCTGCTGCGGGCCGTCTACCTGCGGGGCATTCGCGTGGCCGCCCCGGTTTTCAAAAGACACTACGGATAATCCTCTTGCTTTCTTCCCAGAAACCATACCACGCCCGGGAAATTCCGGCAAATGCGCGGTGGGGCAACGGCTTTCGCTTGCGAAAGCCAGCGGATTCGCCGGCTGAAGGCTGCGCTCCATGGGCGGGAGCCTTTGCCACGGGCGGCGGCGTGCCTAGCGAGCAGACTGTGGAACACGTCTGCCCGAGCAGGATGTGATGGCCATCGACCCGGGAAACCACCGGAGTTTTCCGCGGTCGACCGAGTGGAAAAAGATCACGGATGACTTTTCCACGAATCGTCAGCGATCGAACAGCTTCTTGATCGCCCATACGGTGGCCGCGCGGCCGGCACGGGCGATCGACCGGGTGAGCGGGATCCGCTTGGGGCATACCGCCACGCAATTCTGGGCGTTGCCGCACATTTGGATGCCGCCCGGCGCGGTGATCGATTCCATCCGCTCGTCGGCGATCATCCGACCGATGGGATGCGAATTGAAGAGCATCGTCTGGCTGATCGCATGAGCCCCCACGAAGCCCGCGTCGAACGCCGCCCGCCGCCGCTTCTCGAACGCCTCAGCCGATTCATCGTCGCGACGGGCAACCTCGATCTTCGTGAATTGCGGACAGGCCTCCAGGCAGCAGCCGCAACTGATGCAGGTGGCCAGCGGATACGCATCCTCCTGCTCCTCCGGCGACACCCGCGGCCCCGGCCCGTGGTCGTAGGAGCCATCCACCGGCACCCACGCCTTCACCCGCTCCAGCGACCGGAACAACCGTGAGCGATCGACGCACAGGTCTCGCACCACGGGAAACTTCGACATCGGCCGTAGTTCGATCTCATCCCCTTCCTGCAGCAGGCTGTCCACCAAGGCTGAGCAGGCCATCCGCGTGCGGCCGTTGATGAGCATCGTGCAGGAGCCGCACACCTCCTCGAGACAGTTGCAGTCCCAGGCCACCGGCGGCACGGCGCGGCCATCCTCGGCGTGCGCCAGCGCCGCGATCCGCTGCAGCACGCTGATCACGTTCATGTTGGGCTCGTAGGGAACCTCGAACCGCTCCCAATAGCTCTCTCCGCCCGGGGCATCCTGCCGCAGCACGCGCACGTGGACCGAACGGGGCGATGAATCGACCGCCTGGATCATAGGGTGGACCTCCGTCAGGCTCCTGTCATGGCCGGCACCGCGGCCTCCGCGGCATGGCCATTGCTCGCGGCCCGCTTTGCCTGCCGCTCTTTCCATACTTCCTCGATCACCTCGCCCCCCACGAGACCGTACAACCGCGGGCGCGGCGGAATGAGCGAGGTATCGACGTCTTCGTAGCTGATCTCCGGGTGGCCGTCGGCGCCGTGCCGCGAGACCGTGGTCTTCAGCCAGCGACGCGTGTTCTCCTCGAACCGGTCGCACCACCGCTCGGCCTCCTCCCGCTTCCCGGCCGGATCCGTCGCGGCGATGCCGGGCATGGCGAAGTCGGGCTTGAAGTGGGCGCCGCGGCATTCGTCCCGCAGGAGCGCCCCCTTCAGAATCAGCTTCGCCAGCGGGAACATATCGCCCAGCGACTTCGTGAAGACGACGTTTTGGTTGGTCCAGTTGCCGGTGTCGGAAATGGCACACTTCCGCCAGCGTTCCTCGAGCCGGCACACCTCGTCGTAGGCCGACGCGAGCTGCTCATTGCGGCGGACGACCGTGGCCGTGCGGGTCATGAGGTTGCCCAGCTCCTGATGGATGTCGTACGGGTTCTCGACGCCGGCCGTGCGAGCCAGGAGCGAACGGTGCCGGTCCTGCTGCCGCCGGACGGCCGCCTCGAACAGCGGCTCCGATCCAGCCGGCGACCGACCGCCGGCAATCACGCCGGGAGCGCAAAAGAGCCCGCTGAAGATGCAGGAGAGGAGCGAATTGGCCCCCAGTCGATTGGCGCCGTGATACTGATAATCGCACTCCCCGATGGCATAGAGCCCGGCGATCGACGTCTGCTGGTTGCGGGGCGAGCCCTCCACGAGGCCGCCCGAGTTGCTCTTCTCGTAATCGACCCACAGGCCGCCCATCGAGTAATGAACGGCCGGAAAAATCTTCATCGGCACGCTTCGCGGATCGACCCCCTGGAACTTCTCGTAGATCTCCAGGATGCCGCCGAGCTTGCGGTCGAGCGTCTCGCGGGGAATGTGCGTGAGGTCGAGATACACGCTCAACCGATCCTTCTCGACCGACAACCCCTCGGTCGTGCAGATGTCGAAGATCTCGCGGGTGGCGATG
>CAZONY010000210.1:0-4895 GCA_964581215.1 uncultured Chitinophagaceae bacterium
ATGGTGCCCTACACCGAGGAGGTGGAGCAGAAGTACACCGCCATGGTGTCGGTGAACGAAGAGAAGACCGCCACCTACACCGTGATGGTGCCGGTGAAGGAGGAGAAGACCGCGACCTACACCGTGAAGGTTCCCTACACGGAGCAGGTCGAGCAGAAGTACACGGTCATGGTTCCCTACACCGAGCAGGTCACCCACACCCACAAGGTGCAGAAGCGGGTGCCGGTGCAGTCGATGAAGACGGTCCAGGTCCGCGGCGGCCACTGGGAGACCCAGATGGTCGAGGTGGGCGGCGGCACCGACGCCTGTGGCTGCCCCTGCCCCCCGAAGATGTGCTGCAAGCGGGTTTGGGTTCCGACGTGTGAGACGAAGGAGGTCGCCTGCACGACCTACCAGTGTGTCACCGAGGAAGTGCCCCACACCGTGAACGTCACCAAGTGCCGGTCGGAGGAGCGGACTCGCATGGTCACGGTGAGCAAGTGCCGTGACGAGGAGCGGACCCGCACCTACACGGTCACGAAGTGCGTGCCCGAGGAGCGGACCCGGATGGTCAAGGTCCAGAAGTGCAAGGCCGAGACTCGCACCCGCGAGTATCAGGTCACCAAGTGCGTTCCGGAGACGATGACCAAGGAAGTTTCCTACACGGTCATGGTTCCCCAGCAGAAGGAAGAGAAGTACTCCGTGACGGTGTACGACTGCGTGCCCGAGACCAAGACCGCGAGCTACACCGTTCGCGTTCCGGTTCAGGTCACGAAGGAAGTGCCCGTGCAGAAGTGCGTGACGGTCGCCGTCGAGGTTCCCTGCGGTGGCTGCGGTGATGCCGGCTCGGCCGGCGGCTGCGGCAGCTGCGGTGACGCCGCCGCCTGCGGCAGCTGCGAGTCGGGCTGCAAGAAGGGCTGCCGTCGCAAGGGCTGCCGTCGCTGCGGCTGCTAGTTCCTGCTGAAGGACACGCGTGACAAACAAGATGGGGTCGGACGCTCTCGGGCGTCCGACCCCATCGCCTTTTACGGGGCGCAGGCCGCATCCAGCCTACGTGTATCGCCGGATCTCCCAATGCTCCGGGAGCGTTCGCCGACCCTCTCGCCTACCCTTCTCAGTTTGTCAGACCGTCGCGACAGCGAAACGGTACGCGGTCTAGCGATTCTTGAGCAGGTCCCGAATCTCGGTGAGCAGTTCTTCTTCCTTCGACGGCGCGGGCGGGGTTGTGGCGGCCTCGGCGGCCTTCGTCTTCATCAGCCAGCCCAGGAACTTGACGATGAAGAAGAACAGTGCGGCGGCCAGGATCAGAAAACTGACGATGTCGCCGATGAACTTGCCGTAGGGGATCGTCTTTTCACCGATTGTGAGCACCCACTTCTCGTAGCCCTTGTCGCCAGGGAGGATGATCCCCACGAGCGGCATGATCACGTTGTCCACCATGCTCGTCACGATCTTCCCGAAGGCACCGCCGATGATCACGCCGACGGCGAGGTCGATGACGTTGCCCTTGAAGGCGAAGTTCTTGAATTCCTCGAGGAGCGTGGCGGCATGCTTCGTGGGCAGCGGCATCGGTGGGGTTCCTGGGTGGCGGGGTGAATGGCGTCGGTCGACCGCGAGCCGGTTCGATGGCCCGGAACATACCGGCGCCCGCAGCCCCCCGGCAATTCCGGGGATCACGTGCGCCTCCAGGGCCCCCGGCCGTTGTCCGGGGCCGCCGGCGGCGTCACACGCGGAAAAACCGTCCCTGGCCCCATGTCCCGGCCCATTTCTCGCCGAAAAATTGACGTCCGTCGAACCCTGGGGTAACTCCAACCGTAGAGTTGCCTGTGGTTATCGCCGAGCCGGAGTGTCTCCCCATGCCGTGGTCGCCCTTTCGCCGTGCCTTTGATCGATCCGCCCGGCGGCGTCGTGCCCGCAGTCTGAAGCGTCGCGGCGGGGCGAGTTCCGGCCTGGGCCGCTGGGAAACGCTCGGCTTCGGCCTTGGAGACGCCCTCCTCGCCACCGAGTCGCTCGAGGCCCGGGCCATGATGGCGGCCGATCTCACGATCGACATCGACGACGGCTCTGCATGGTACTCGGCTGGTACGGAAGTGACGTACCGGGTGGGCGTGGTCAACATCGGCAATGCCACGGCGACCAACGCCCTCGTCTCGACCAGCCTCGCCACGAAGCTTTCCTCCATCACGTGGACCGCCGCCTACTCGTCGAGCGGCGCCTCGGGGGCGACGAGCGGCTCCGGCAATCTGGCCAATGCGAAGATCACGCTGGAGGCGGGCAAGCGGGTGGACTTCGAGATCGTCGGCACGGTCGCCGCCGATGCGACGGGAAATTTGGTTTCCGGGGCGACCGTGACGCTCGGTTCGGAAACGGAAAGCGACACCGACACCGACACGCGGGCGCCGAAATCCATCGTCATCACCCATGACGCCGGCTGGAACAGCACGCCGCTGGTGCGGGTGATCGATCCGGCGGACGACACCGTCCGGGCATCGTTTCAGGCCTATGAAGACGCCACGCTCCGCGGCGGCCTGCAGGCCGTGGTCGTCGATCTCGACAACGACGGCCGCGATGAGATCGTGACTGCCCCCGGACGGGGACGGGTGGCCGAAATCCGCGTCTTCAAGTCGAACGATGCAGGAACGGCGTATACCGAAGACGCCTCGTATCGCACGACACCCTTCGGAGCCGGCTGGAAGGGGGGCGTGAGCCTCGCGGCCGGTGACTTCAATGGAGACGGCCGGGTCGATCTTGCGGCTGCCAAGGCCACCGGTGACGGTGAAATCCGGATTTTCCATGGTCAGGCGGGCGCCGACCCGATCGCGGATGCCTTCCGGACGATCCGGCCTTTCAGTGCGAACTTTCTCGGCGGGGCCACGCTGGCAGCCGCCGACCTGGGCACCTTCTCGGATGGCACCGCGGTGAATGCCGGCAAGCAGGATGGCCGGGCCGAATTGATCGTCGGCAGCGGTCCGACGGTGGCGCCGGTGGTTCGGGTCTACGACACGTCGGCGGCCACGCCCGTCGTCATCGACACGATCCGGCCGTTCTCTCCCGCGCTCCTCGGCGGGGTGGCGGTGGCGGCCGCCCGCGTGAATACCGACGGGATTCCCGACATCATCGTTTCCAGTGGACGGCGCGGGAACTCGGCGACCGAGATCTACGACGGCAAGGTCGGAGCCGCAGCCAATGCCAGACTGAAGCAGTACGAGGCCTTTGCGGCCCTCGGCCGAACGTCGTCGCCCGGGTCTGCCCAGGCCATCGACCAAGATGGCGATGGAAAACTCGACACGATCTATTCGGTGCAAGGTGCCGGCGGCACGGGCAGCCTCACGAAGATCACGCTGACCAACAGCGGGGTGACGCGGTCGACGGTGGCAGGCGTTTCCGGCCCCCTCAACGTGGCCGCGACGGGCGTCCGTGCCAACCCGGATCTGATCACGACGGCTTCCGGCCTGCGGTACGTCGATCTGAAGGTCGGCACCGGCGCCGTGGCCGCGGCCACCAGTTCGGTCAGAGTCACCTATGCCGGCACATACCTCAATGCCGTCCAGGGCAGGGCGATTCTCCGGTCGGGCAGCAGTACGAAAACGGGAACCCTGGTCAGCCGCTCGGCTGGCGAGCAGTTCGATTCCGGCACCCAGACGTTCCCGATCAGCGGCCTGATCCAGGGGTGGATCGAGGGCATTCCCGGAATGAGAGTCGGTGGGCGGCGGCAACTCATCGTGCCCGCCAACCTGGGCTATGGGGCCAATGGCAGTGGCAACTTTGCCCTCGGCACCACGAGCATCCCGCCCAATGCCGACCTCGTGTTCGACATCGAACTGCTCGAGGTCACCTGACGCGGGGCCGTGAGCGGCGTCGCTACCAGCGGGCCTCGAGGCCGAGGCTGGCGCCGTGCAGGAAGAGGCGGCCGCCGCCGCGGAGATCGGTGCCGCTTCCGGCCGTCGATGAAAAATCGAATTGGTTCGGGGCGAGGGCCACCCCGGAGAGCCAGATCAGGTTGTATCCCGCCCGCAGGCCCCACGTATCGGAGAGACGCCGCACGAGCGAGAGGCTCATGTCGCCGATGAAGCCCGCCCCCCCTTCGCTCGCCGACCGGGCGGAGCGGATGGGCTGCTCGGGGAACAGGACATCTTCGATCGGATCCTGCGACTGCGACATGCCCGAGCCCGCGAGGGCCACCTTGCCCCAGCCCTCCACGGCCCAGTCCTCCCACTCCCAGCGGCCACGGCGACCGACCTGCACACCGAACAAGTTTGTGTTGCTCCGCACCGAGTAGGTCGAGGGCACCGGAATCCCTCCGCCCTCGTAGGAGAGTTCCGCCGCCTCGGCAAGGCCCGCCCAGCGGAAGCCCAGCAGCCAGTCGAACGTGCCGTGGCGATAGGTCTCGCACCGTTGCCAGGGATGGGCTGCCGCCCGGCTGAAGCCGCCGTCGCACGAGCGCCAGACGAGGTTGAACTCAGCCGATTGCAGCGTGGAGGAGTAGGTGGAGGTGGCGAACGTGCGGTCATTGAATCCCGTCGCGTCGGGCAGCAGGGCGAACGTATCGGGAGCACGCAGCGAGGAGCCCGCCGCGGCGTCGTCGGCGAACATGCCCCAGACGCCGAGGTAGCCGGCTTCCCAGCCCTGATCGCAGTCGTCGATGGCACCGTAGAAGACCCGCATGCCGGGCTGCACCGTGAACGCGGCCTGCCCAATGTCGATGGCTGTGGCGCCGGTCGTGTCGTCGACCACTGCGGCGCTGCCGCCCGCGGCGTTGCCCCGTTGCAGAAAGAGGGCGTCGGCGATCGCGTAGGTTTCTGCATGATCGTGGGCCATGGCGATGGGAATCCTGGGGATTGCGATCGCGGCCAGGGCGAGAAGCCGGAGGCCGCGGGCCTGAAACGTCATGAAGTCCCCCTTGCCGAAGCGGCTCG
>CAZONY010000211.1:0-4892 GCA_964581215.1 uncultured Chitinophagaceae bacterium
AAGCGCCAACAATGACCGGGCGATCGGCGACCTGCTCGCCGAGGCTCTCGAGAAGGTCGGCAAGGACGGCGTGATCACGGTGGAGGAGGGCAAGACCACCGAGACGACCGTGCGGTTCGTGGACGGCATGCAGTTCGACAAGGGATTCGTGTCGCCCTACTTCATCAACCGGCCCGCCGAAATGGATTGCCTGCTCGAGAACGCGCTGATCCTGATCTACGAAAAGAAGATCTCCAATCTCCGCGACCTCGTGCCGCTCCTGGAGAAGGTGGCCCAGTCGGGCAAGCCGCTGCTCATCGTCGCAGAAGACGTCGATGGCGACGCGCTGGCGGCTCTGGTGGTGAACAAGCTGCGGGGCATCCTCAACGTGTGCGCTGCCAAGGCTCCTGGCTTCGGTGACCGCCGCAAGGCCATGCTCGGCGACATCGCCACGCTCACCGGAGGCACGCTCGTCAGCGAGGATCTCGGCCTCAAGCTCGATAGCCTTGATCTCTCCCACCTCGGCAGCGCGAAGACGGTCACGGTGGACAAGAACGAGACCACCATCGTGCAGGGGGCCGGCAAGCAGGCCGACGTGCAGGCGCGCGTCCAGCAGATCCGCAACCAGATCGAGAACACCGAGAGCGAATATGACCGCGAGAAGCTCCAGGAGCGGCTGGCGAAGCTCACCGGCGGTGTCGCGATCGTGAGCGTTGGCGCCGGCACCGAGGCCGAGATGAAGCAGAAGAAGGCGCGGGTCGAAGACGCGCTTCACGCGACCCGAGCGGCCGTCGAGGAGGGAATCGTTCCCGGCGGCGGCGTGGCGCTGGTTCGCTGCAAGGAGGCCGTCGAGAAGGCCCGCACGCAGGCCAAGGGCGATGAGAAGATCGGCGTCGATATCGTGCTCCATGCCCTCGAGGCGCCAATCCGCCAGATCGCCGACAACGGCGGCCTCGATGGCGCCGTGGTGGCCGACGAGGTTTCCGGGAAGCCGGTCAACGTCGGCTACGACGCCAACAAGGGCGAGTATGTGGACATGCTGAAGGCCGGCATCATCGACCCGGTCAAGGTCGTGCGGGTGGCGCTCACCAACGCCGCCAGCATCGCCGGCCTCATGCTCACCACCGAGGCCCTCGTCACGAATCTCGAGAAGGATGCGGCGAAGAAGCCCAAGGCCGAAGGCACGGTGAGGTGACCGACCAGCGCTGCTACTACGAGGTGCTCGGGGTCGAGCGGACGGCCACGTCTGCCCAGATCACGGCGGCGTACCGCAAGCTTGCGATCAAATACCACCCCGACAAGAATCCCGGCGACGAGGATGCTGCGGGGCGATTCAAGGAGGCCGCCCGAGCCTTCGAGGTGCTGTCCGACGAGGGGTTGCGGGCCCGCTACGATCGGTACGGCCACGCCGGCGTGCAGGGGGGTGGGCGGCACGAATTCAACGACATCTCCGACATCTTCGAGGCTTTCGGCGACCTCTTCGGGGGTGGCATGTTCGGCGATGCCTTCGGGGGCGGTGGGCGGCGGGGCACCCGCGCCCGCAAGGGCCGCGACGTCGCCTGCTCCGTGACGCTCTCCCTCCTCGAGGCCGCCCGCGGCACGACCCGGGCCGTGTCGTTCACCCGGCATGAGGCGTGTGGCTCCTGTGACGGCAGCGGAGCCAAGAAGGGCACCCAGCCGCAGGCCTGCGAGTATTGCCGTGGCCAGGGCCAGGTCATTCAGTCGGCGGGTGTTTTTCGTCTGCAGACCACCTGCCCCGCCTGCCGCGGCGCCGGCCGCGTGATCCGCGACAAGTGCCCGGCCTGTGGCGGGGCCGGCCTGACGGAGGAGAAGGTCGAGCGGAAGGTCACGATTCCCGCCGGCGTCGATAACGACGTGCGGGTCCGGCTCGCGGGCGAGGGGGAGCCGGGTGTCCACGGCGGTCCGCCGGGCGACTGCTACTGCTCCATCGTCATTGAGACACATCCGTTTCTGGTGCGCGAAGGCCGCGATCTGCATTGCCGCGTGCCGGTGTCGTTTTGCCAGGCCGCGCTCGGGGCCACCGTCGAGGTGCCGACGCTCGAGGGACCGAAGCCGCTGGAGATCAAGCGGGGCACGCAGCCCGGCGACGTGGTGCGAGTCCGCGGCATGGGGATGCCCGAGATCCGGGGCCGTGGCCTCGGTGATCTGCACGTCCACGTGGAGGTGGAGGTGCCGAAAACGCTGACGTCGAAGGAGGAGCAGCTGCTTCGCGAATTCGCCGCGGAGGAGCAGAAGGCCGTGAGTTCGCGGCGGTCAAGCTTCTTTGCGCGGCTGGCCGAGTATTTTCAGGGCGGCGAGCAGGCGGCCCAAAAGGAGGCGACATGAGCGACGATATCCAGGACGACGACGCGGCAGCGCAGGGGCCAGCGTTCGATGCGGGCGAGGAGGCGGACGGCGGACCGGCGGCCGAGACCGAACTCGCCGCGACGCACGAGCGGCTGCTTCGTGCCCAGGCCGAACTGGAGAACTTCCGCAAGCGTGCCCGGCGGGAGTTCGACGACGCGCAGCGGTATCGGGAGATCGACCTGCTTCGCGATTTGCTGCCGGTGCTCGACAACGTGCTGCGGGCCATCGAGGCAAGCGAGAAGACGACCGACGTGGAGTCGTTGCGGTCGGGATTCCGGATGACCGCGCAGCAGATCGAGAAAGTGCTCGATGCGCACCGGTGCCTGCCGATCGCGACCGACGGCTCCGCGTTCGATCCGACCGTGCACGACGCCATCCTGCAGCAGCCGACCGCCGACGTGGCTCCCGGCACGATCGTCGGCACGGCCGTGCGTGGCTACCGGCTCCACGATCGGGTGGTCCGCCCGGCCCAGGTGATCGTCGCGAAGGAAGCGTGAGAGGAGATATTCGATGCCTACCTATGACTACGTATGCGACGGGTGCGGCCATGCCTTCGAGCTGTTTCAGTCGATGACCGACAGCGTGAAGAAGACCTGTCCGAAGTGCGGCAAGAAAAAGCTCCGCCGGCTGATCGGTGCGGGTGGGGCGATCGTGTTCAAGGGTTCCGGCTTCTACAAGACCGACTACCGCAGTGACTCCTACAAGAAGGCCGCCGAGGCCGATTCCGGCAGGAAGTCGGCGGGCGGCGACAAGGGGGGCGAGAAGAAGTCTCCGGAGAAGAAGTCGGACTGACCTCCGTCGTACCATCGGCCCCGCCATGCCCAAGTGCCCCGTCTGCGATGCCCCCGTTGACCTTGAAAAGACGCCGACGGTGCCGTTCTGCTGCGACCGTTGCCGGCTGATCGACCTCGGCCGCTGGCTTGACGAGGCCTACGCGGTGCCCGACGTGAAAAAGCCCGACCCTGACGACGAGGAGTAGGCGGGTTTTCACCCCAGTCGAAAGCCCGGTCCTCCCTGGACGGCGGCGGCTTCCGCCAGCGACCGCAGGCGGGCTGGTGGGCACGCCGTGCCCGGCACCGGGCGACCTTCGCCGTGTTCGCCCTTGCTCACCATGCGCCGCCCGGGCATATACTCTGCCCGGCAGTTTTTCCCCGTTTCCGGCGAGGGCATCATGGCACCCGATGGCGAGCAGTCCGCAGGTCGTATCGTCCACGAGATTCACTGGAGCGAGGCGATTCCGTGGTGGCTCCTGTTCCGGGGCGCGGGGGCCGCGTTCTCGCCGACGGTCATCCTGCTGGCCGCGCTGGGCGCGATGGCCACGTGGGCCGGTTGGTCGGTGGCAGACAGTCTGGGGCTCGCGGGCGGAATGCCCGTGCTGCGTGCTGCCGACGCTCCGGTGCCGACGGCGCTGCCCGCTCCCGGCCTGTCGCCGAGCGCCTACGCCCGCCCCGCCCTGCAGGCCGCCGCCGACTGGCTGCCGGCGAGCGGCGGCGATGTCCTGCGGTTGGTTTCGATTCCCTTCCGCCCCTCGGCGACGCTCGGCGAGGCGGGCGGGGCGCTGGCCCGCATCGGATGGTTCGTGCTCGTCTGGTCGATGTTCGGAACCGCGATCGCGCGGCATGTGGCGCTCTCGCTGGTGGGGGAGGAATCGCCCGGCCTGATTGGCGGGCTCCGGTATGGCTCGCAGCACTGGATCTCCGCCTTCAATGCCGTGGCCTTCGTGCTGGCCGGCATCCTGGCCCTGTCGATTCCCGGCGCCCTGCTCGGTCTCCTCATGCGGACCGACGTCGGGCTTGCCCTCGCCGGGGCCATCTGGCCGCTGGTGCTGGCCGGCGCGGTCGTGCTGGCGATTCTCGCCATCGGTGTCGTCGCCGCGTGGCCGCTGATGGTGGCGACGGTGGGAGTCGAGCGGGGCGACAGCTTCCAGGCCATCTCGACGGCCTTTTCATACTTTTACCAGCGGCCGCTGCACGTCGCGTTCTACGCCTTCGTGGCGTTGATCGTGGCGATCCCGGCCTTCGCCGCGGCCGGGGTGCTGGCCGACGCCACGGGCACGCTCGCGCTGTGGGCCGCCAGTTTCGGCATGGGGCATGAACGCACGGCCGACGTCATCGAGGGCGTGCGTTCATGCGCCGTCGGCGGCGGCTGCGGGAGACCATGGGGCGTGCAGGCCCTCGCCTTCTGGACCCGCGGCCTGGAATGGCTGCTGGGATCCTTCGGCTGGGGCTACTTCTGGTCGATCGCCACCGCCGCGTATTTCCTGCTGCGGCAGGGCGTGGACGGCACGGAGCTCGACGAGGTGGTGCTCGACGAGCAGGCGTCGTAGATCACGTCATCCAGCGACCGACGAGATCCGCGAAGCTGCCGAGCAATTCACCGCGGCTGATGGCGGCGTCGGCCCCCGCGGCCGTGGCGGCGTCGAGCCGCTGCCGGTGCACGTGCGGCCCGAAGGCCACGATCTTCGCCGGGATGCCGGCCTGGGCGGGAAGCGATTCGAGCATCGTCCGCGCGCGACCGACGATGGCGGCCGCATCGCCGGTCAAGGC
>CAZONY010000212.1:0-4874 GCA_964581215.1 uncultured Chitinophagaceae bacterium
GCTCATCCCGGGAAGCGGTGGCCGAGCTTTTCCCGCTTGGTGGCCAGGTACCGCTCGTTGTGCTCGTTCACCGGCGGCAGGATCGGCACCTGGTCGATCACCTCCAGGTCGAACCCGCCGTAGATGAAGGCGTCGGTCTTCTTGGGGTTGTTGGTGAGCAGCCGCACCTTCCGCAGGCCAAGATCCTTGAGCAACTGGATGCCGATCCCATAGTCCCGTGAGTCGGCCTTGAAACCGAGGGCGAGGTTGGCCTCCACCGTGTCGAGCCCCTTGTCCTGCAGTTCGTAGGCCCGGATTTTTTCCACCAGCCCGATGCCGCGTCCCTCCTGCGGCAGGTACACGAGCACGCCCGCCCCCTCCCGGCCGATCATGTCGAGGGCCATGTGGAGTTGGTCGCCACAGTCGCACCGCAGGCTGTCGAGCAGGTCGCCCGTGAAGCAGGAGGAGTGCAGCCGCACCAGCGGGGCGGCCACGGAGGTCGGATCTCCCATCACGAGCACGAGCGGCTGCTGGGCCTCGTACTTGACGCCGTAGGCGATGATCCGGAATCGGCCCCACTTGGTCGGCAGGTCGGCCTCGGCGATCCGCTCCACCAGTTTTTCCCGCCGCCGTCGCTGTTTGATCAGCTCCTCGATCGAGATGATCTCGAGCCGGTGGTCGCGGGCGAGCCGGAAGAGGGCCTCGCGGTCGGCGCGGTTGCCGGAGTGATCGAGGATCTCGCAGAGCACTCCCGCCGGCTGCATCTCCGCCAGCCGTGCCAGGTCGATCGCCGCCTCGGTGTGGCCGGCCCGACGCAGCACGCCCCCCTCCTTGGCCACCAGGGGAAACAGGTGCCCCGGACGCACGAAGTCGGCCGGCGTGCTCGTGGGATCGAGGATGGCGCGGATCGTGTCGGCCCGCTCCACGGCCGTGATGCCCGTCCGGGCGGAGCGGTGATCCACCGGCACCGTGAACGCCGTGCCCAGCGGTGTGGAATTCGCCTCCACCATCATCGGCAGGTCGAGCCGCCGGGCCACGTCGGGCAGGATCGGCATGCAGACCTGCCCACGGCCATGCGTGATCATGAAGTTCACGATCTCGGGCGTGACTTTTTCGGCGGCGCAGACGAAATCCCCCTCGTTCTCGCGATCCTCGTCATCGACGACAATCACGACCCCGCCGCGGCGAAAGGCTTCGACGGTGGCCTCGAGGCTGCTGAACCGATGAGACATGCCGTGACTTTCCTGCCGGGAATCGCTGTGCCGGCTGCTCCCGGCTCCTGGCTGATTATACGATGATGGCGTGGCCTGTCCGTTCGGCAGGATGTCCACATGGCCGATTGTGCCTGCGAAACGGGTCCAGCGATGCTCGATCGTGAGGAATACGTCGAACAGGCCTACCTGTTCCGCAACCTGGCCGAGCGGATCTCCGCCGGCATCGCGGCCCAGGAGGCTCTCAAGGCGATCGGCGAGGAGGTGCTGGCGACCACGAAACTGCCCATGGCGCTGGAGTATCTGGCCGGCGAACTCAAGCTCGTGGGCACGCTCTCGACGGCGATGTCCCGGCTAGCCCACTACTTCTCCCCGTTCCAGACGTTCGTCATGTCGCAGGCGGAACTGGAAGGCGGCCGCTTCGACATGCGGACGGGCCTGGCGATCCTCGAACGCGAGGCCGCCTACCGGGGCGAGGGTGCCACGCCGCAGGGACTTTTCTTCTATCGCTTTGAATGCCTCTCGCGCAACCGGCTCGACTACACCCTCGGGCTGGCGGCCCTCGCCCAGGACGACATCTTTGACGCCGACTGGAAGGCCTGGGTGACGATGCTCTCGCGGCAGATGGGGTTCGTCGATCTGGCCGATCTCGTCTACATCCGCAGTCCGGAATACTGGCGAATCGAGAAGCGGGATGCGGCGCAGGCGGGCCGCGAAGGGCCCGAGCCCGATCGCGTCATCCTCTTCGGCGAGAAGGAAGGCCGCCTTGCCCGGGCCAACCGGGGCAAGGATCCGCTCTTCTTCTTCGCGGCGCTCCAGCGGCAGCTCGGCTATCCGACCGTGCCCCGGCCACCCCGGCCTGCGCCACCGGAAGACTCGCCGGCCCTGCTGGCCCGCCGGCTGGAGCGATTGGAGATGCGGGTCAAACTCCTGGAGGAGGAGGGGGGCGGCGGAATCGATCTCACGCGGTTCGACCCCAAGAACTTCCCCCCGAGGCCAGGGTGAGCCAGACCGGCCGCGTGCAGGCTGAAGCCTACGCCACAGACATGTATCGATCCGCATGACCGCCGACGCCCGCATGATCTGGACCGCCGCCATCGAGGCGGTGCGACCGGAACGCCTGATGTCCGGCCCGACCGTTCGCGACGCCCTCATGACGGCCACCGCGGGATGCGACCGGATCGTCGTCGTCGGCGCCGGAAAAGCAGCCGCCGGGATGGCGGCCGGCGTCGAGGCGGTGCTCGGGCACGACCGCCTGGCGCAGCACCGGGTGACCGGCCTCGTGAGCGTGCCGGAAGGATGCGGGCGGATCCTCGAGGCCGTCACCGTGCGCGAGACCCGGCCGGCGGGCCACAATCTCCCCACTCAACAGACGGTCGCCGCCACCCAGGAGATCGTTCGGCTCGTCTCGTCGCTCGGCCCGCACGATACCGCGATCGCCGTCGTCACCGGCGGCGGCTCGGCGCTGCTGGCCGCTCCGCGACCGGGCGTCTCGCTCGAGGAAAAGATCGCCGCCACCCGCCGGCTCTCCGAGATGGGCGCCACCATCGCGGAACTCAACGCCACCCGCCGCGCGATGAGCCTCGTGAAGGGGGGCGGCCTGGCCCGGGCGTGCACCGCCGGAAGGTTCCTCGTGCTCGTGCTCTCCGACGTGATCGGCAACGCGCTCGACGTGATCGCCTCGGGCCCGTGCATGCCGGCCGACGGGGGAGCGCAGGGAGCCTGGACGACCCCCGCCGGCTGCCGCGTGGAGCACCTCATCGTGGGCGACAACGCCGCGGCGGTGGCGGCGGCGGAGGCCGAGGCCCGGCGGCTGGGCTATGAGATCGTGCCATCGACCGTGGCGGCGGAAGCCGCGGCGGAGTCGGTGGGAGAACAGCTCGCCGCCGCCGGCGTGGCAGCGATGGCCGCCACACGCCGCGATGGCCGCCCGCGGGCGATCGTCTCGGGGGGGGAGGCGACGGTCCGGGTGCCCGCCGGGCATGGCCGCGGTGGCCGCAACCAGCAGACGGTGCTGGCGGCGATCGACGCCGTCACGCGCACGGCCGGCCACTGGCCGGCTGGGCTCGTGATCGCGAGCGTCGGCACCGATGGCGAGGACGGCCCCACCGACGCAGCCGGGGCGGCTGCCGACGCGGCGGTCGCGACGGCGATCGAAGCGCGTGCGCTCGGGGTCGCCTCGGCGCTGGCCCGCTGCGATGCCTATCCGCTCCTTGACACCGTCGGCGGCCTCGTCCGCACGGGGCCCACCGGCACGAACGTCGCCGATGTGAGGCTCGTGCTCGCGAGATGACCGGCCCACGCTGGGATAATCGTCGGCGCCGAATCGGCCCCATTCGCAGGCTGAAGCCCGCGCCACACGGCGCTCGAGCCTGCGCCACGTGGATCAAACGTCGCACACGGCCACCGCCTCGCGCAGGCCGGCCAGCGGGTCGCGGGTGGGGATGAACTCGTGCCCCACGAAACCCGTGTAGCCGATCTCGACAAGCTTCCGCATCGGGGCCGGAAACGCGATCTCCTGGTTGGCGTCGAGTTCGCCGCGGCCCGGATTGCCGGCCGTGTGCACGTGGCCGATCACGTCCTTGCACTCGCCGATCCGCCGCACGAGGTCGCCGTTCATCACCTGCACGTGGTACAGGTCGAAGAGCAGCTTGACGCGGTCGGAGCCCACGCGGCGGACGATGTCGGCCACGTAGTCGATGTCGTCCCCCTGGTAGCCGGGGTGGCCCTTCATCGGGTGCGTGCCGTCGCGGGTGTTGAGGTGCTCGATGCAGACGGTCACGCCCTTCTTCTCCGCCTGGACCGCCAGTTGCTTGAGGGCCTTCACGCAGTTGTCGGCCCCCTCCGCGAGCGAGATCTCACCGCTCGACGGGTCGTCGGCGTTCCGCCACTTGTAGCCGGTGAACGCGATCACCGCCGGAATCCGGTTGTCGCCACACGCGTCGATCATCTTCGTCGTCCGCTCGATCACCTCGGGCTGGTAGGCGGGGTTGTTGAGGCCCTTCATGAACGGCGCCCCGGGCATGCCGTTGGGGGCGAGTGCACAGGTGAGGCCGTGCTTGGCCAGCGTCGGCCAATCCTCGGGGCCGACGAGTTCGATCGACCTCACGCCGAGACCCTTGGCGACCTGGCAGGTCTTCTCCAGATCCCAGTTCTCCCCGGCGACGTTGAAACACCAGAAGACGATGGAGTGGTTGATGCGGCCCTTCAGGCTGGTCATGGGATTGGCTCCTGCGGCGGGATCGATCGATACGGTACCATTTCGACCATCCATCGCAATCTCCCGGGAGTTTCCATGGCCTCGATCAAGCGAATCCTCGTCACCGGCGGGGCCGGTTTTCTCGGCAGCCATCTCTGCGACCGGCTCGTGGCGATGGGGCACGACGTGATCTGCATCGACAACTTCTTCACGAGCCAGAAGACCAACGTCGCCCACCTGCTCGGCTGCGGCAACTTCGAGCTCATCCGCCATGACGTGATTCACCCGATGTGGCTGGAGGTCGACGAGATCTACAACCTCGCCTGCCCTGCCGCGCCCGGCCACTATCAGTTCAATCCGATCAAGACGATGAAGACCTCCGTGATGGGGGCCATCAACGTGCTGGGGATGGCCCGTCGCTGCCGGGCGAAGGTGCTCCAGGCATCCACGAGCGAGGTCTACGGCGATCCCGAGGTGCACCCGCA
>CAZONY010000213.1:0-4868 GCA_964581215.1 uncultured Chitinophagaceae bacterium
ATCCAATGCAAAACCTCGAAGCCGTGGGGGAGTTCGACCACGGGCAACGGCGCCAGCCGACGCACAAGTTCCGCCACTCCGTGCCGGACGACGCCCGCTTCGCTCGTCGGATCATGAGGCGACCCCCCCAGGGGATGCACGTGCGAGATGACGACCGCCGCCGGTTCGAGCCCCTCGGCCCGGGCCGCCCGCACCAGAGCCAGCGTGCGACCGATCATGCCCAGCCGAGCCGCGTCGACGATCACCACTGGCAGGCCCAGATCGCGCGCCACATCGATGTTCAGCGAGCACTCACCCAGCGGAGAGAAAAGTCCTCCAGCCCCCTCGACGATCACGAAGTCGCTGGCTTCCTGCCATGGCCTGATGCCCTCGCGCAGCAGTTGCTCGTCGATCTGTTTTCCCTCGGCAGCGGCGGCCTGCACCGGGGCGATCGCGGCCGCGAACGCCTGGGGACAGACCGCCGCCAGCGAGAGGGGCCGGCCGGCCGCCTCCCAGAGCCGCTCGATGTCGCTCGTGCCGTCGAGCACGACACCGCTGGCGACGGGTTTGTAGACGCCCACGCGCCCGCCCCCGGCCCGTCGTTCGGCCGTCATCGCCATGGCCACTGCCGTCTTGCCGACGCCCGTGTCGGTGCCCGTGATGAACAGGCCGCTTGCTGGCATACGTTTGCTCCAGGTCAGAGGAAGATTTAGACTACTTGAGCTTCTTGAGAACGAGTATCAGTGCTCGTGGCACGAGCCCAAACTCGTGAAACACCCATGCCCGTCTCCCTCGACTCCATTCCCGTCGGCTCGTCTGCCCGCGTGGCGGCCGTGAACGGTGCCGATGCCACGTCGCTGCGGCTTCTGGAAATGGGCCTGACCCCCGGCGTCGCCGTGCACGTCGTGGGGACGGCTCTGCTTGGATGCCCCGTGGAACTCGAGGTGCGCGGCTATCGCCTTTCGATCCGGCGCAGCGAAGCCGCCCGGATCGCTGTCTCGGCCTGACGCCCATCATGCCACACGCCGCCGCGTCCTCCCCGGTGGCCTCCGCCGCACCCCTCTCCGTGGCCCTCGTCGGCAATCCAAACACCGGCAAGAGCACCCTCTTCACGGTGCTCGCCGGCATCCCGACGCGGATCGGAAACTATCCGGGAGTGACCGTCGAGGAGAAGCGGGGACAGTTTCGGCATCGTCACCGGGCGATCGAACTCATCGACCTGCCGGGCACCTACAGTCTCGTGCCTACGAGCCCCGATGAGCGAGTGGCCGTCGATGTGCTCCAGGGCCGGCTCCCGGGAGTGGCCAGGCCGGACGTCGCCGTCGTGGTCGCCGACGCGACGAACCTGCCGCGCAACCTCTACGTCGGCAGCCAGGTGCTGGAACTCGGACTGCCCGTGGTCATCGCGCTGACGCTCACCGACGTCGCGGATCAGAAAGGACTCTCGATCGACGCGGCCACATTGTCGGAGCGGCTCGGGTGCCCGGTCGTGCCCGTCGTGGCACCCGCCCGGCGAGGCATCGAGGAACTCGGCGATGCGATTCTTGCCGCCGGCGACAGCGGGCCGCCGCTCCGCCCGGACCTGGCACCGCACCTGTCGGCAGTCGATGCGTCGTATCCACCCGCTGCCCGTGAGGCGATCGCCCGCTACGCGTGGATCGACCGGGCTGTCGATGGGGTGATCGGACGCCATTCGCCGATGCCATCGGTCGGCGATCGCATCGACTCCATGCTGACGAACCGGATCTGGGGCACGTTCGTCTTCCTCATCACGATGCTCGCCGTCTTTTCGTCGATCTTCTGGCTCGCCACGCCGGTGATGGATCTCATCTCCGGGGGCATCGATGCCGTGGGGTGGCAACTCGAGTCGGTGCTTCCCGAGGGGGCCGTGCGTTCGCTCATCGTGGATGGAGTGTTGGCCGGCGTCGGCGGAGTGGTGGTGTTCCTCCCGCAGATCGCCATGCTGTTCTTCTTCGTGGCCCTGCTCGAGGGCTGCGGCTACCTCGCCCGGGCGGCCTATCTCATGGACCGGTTGCTCGTGGGCGTGGGGCTCTCCGGCAAGTCCTTCATTCCGCTCTTGTCGAGCTTCGCCTGTGCGATTCCCGGCATCATGGCCGCCCGCACGATCGAAAACCGCCGTGACCGTCTGCTCACGATCCTCGTGGCGCCGCTCATGAGCTGCTCGGCCCGACTGCCGGTCTATCTGCTGCTCACGGCCGCCTTCGTGCCGGACGTGGCCGTCGGGGTGGGCTGGCTACGGCTGCCGGCCGTCGTTCTCACGGCCATGTACGCGATCGGCGTGATCGTGGCTGCGATCGTCGCGTTCGTGCTCTCGCGAACGGTGTTCCGCGGTCCGCCGCAGCCCTTCGTGATGGAGTTGCCCGGCTGGCGGTGGCCGCAGCCAGCCGTCGTGCTCGAGCGGGTGCGGGAGGCCGCCGCATCGTTCCTGAAAAATGCCGGCACGTTGATCGTGGCCGTGAGCATCGTGGTGTGGGCGCTGGGAAGTTATCCCAAGGTGTCTCCTCCGGAGGGGCCTGAGGTGACGGAGGCCGAGATTCGTGGTGCGGCGTTGCGGCAGAGTTTCCTCGGGCGGGCCGGCCAACTGATCGAGCCGCTGGTGAAGCCGCTCGGCTGGGACTGGCGGATCGGCTGCGCCGCGATCGCGAGTTTTCCGGCACGGGAAGTGGTGCTGGGCACGCTCGGGGTGATCTACAACCTGGGTGACGTCGATCCCGGCGAGGAGGAAGGGGCGACGCAGCTCGTCCGGCTTCTGAAGGCGGCCACCTGGGATGGGACCGAGAAAAAAGTCTTCACGCTGCCAGTGGCCCTGTCGATCATGGTGTTTTTCGCGCTGTGCGCCCAGTGCGCGAGCACGCTGGTGATCATCGGGAAGGAGACGGGAAGCTGGGTGTGGCCGACGGTGACATTCACCTACATGACCACACTCGCGTGGCTCGGTGCCTTTGCGACCTACCAGATCGGGACGATGATCCTGGGGTGAGGCCCGTGGCCGTTCAGGACCTGATCGCGATCGCCGTGACGCTCGTCGCCGCCGTCTGGCTGGCGCGATCCCTGTGGAGCCGATTTTTCGCGCCGCCATGTCGGCCGCCCGACGTCGGCCCAGCCGGCAGCGACGGGTTCGTGCCGGTGGAGACGCTGCGGCGGAAGCCGTAGCGTGTTCATGCGGCGGGCCGGTAAGAAGCCCGTCCCATGAGCCCTGCGTCTTGGGACGCTACTGTCCGCCCACCGAAAGCATTCGCTCCGCCGACTCCGTGGGTGAAAGCGTCGTGATGTGACACCCGGTCGCGAGTTCGAATCCCGCCAGGGGGGCCAGTCGCGGGAGGATCTCGAGGTGCCAGTGCCAACGCTCGGCGAGATTCTTGGCGGGCCTTCCGAAAGGCGCCTGGTGCAGCCACCAATTGTAGTCGGCTCCCGGGATCGCCGAGCCGAGCCGAGCGACCACATGTCGGGTGAGGTCGGCCACCGCCGCAACCCGCTGCCGAGAGGCGGCGGAAAACAGCGGCTCGGTCTGCCGCGGCAGGATCCAGGTTTCGAACGGCTGCCGTGGCGTGGGAGGTACGACGGCCACCACGTCGTCCCTCTCCGCGACCATCCGCCCGTCGGCCTCGGCCTCTCGAATGACGTCGCTGAACGACTGCCCAGGCCGGCTCGCCGCCGCCAGTTTCGCCTCCATCACCGGCGGCACGAAATCGAGCGCCACCAATTGACTGTGGAGATGTTCGAGCGAAGCGCCGGCTGCCGGCCCCGAATTCTTGAAGATCGTCGCCCAGGCAAGACCGGGAACGTCGTTGAGCATCGCGAGTCGGCGCTGGACCAGATGCCACACGTCCCGCCACGCCGTCGGATCCACCTCGAGGATCGAGCGGCAGTGCTCGGCCGACTCGATGACGACTTCGTGAATGCCGTGCGCGGGACGGGAAAAGGGCACGGACTGCCGGCAGGGGAGGTCGCGATCGGGCCTGTTGGCGGCTTCGGTTCGGGGGCTGAAGCCTGCGGCGCGCTCCACGATCGGATAGCGATTGGGAATGATCCTTGCCTGCCAGGGGCGGGTCTGGTCGTCGGGATGGCGAAGCACGTGAGGAGGTGTGTCCGCCTCGTGGCCCGCACAGAACGGGCAGGGGATTGCCGCCGCACCGTCTCCGGCGATGTCGCGGGGGCGCTCGGCCCGCCGGGGTGCGACGACGACCGTCTGCGCGGCCAGCGGGTGGTGAAGGAGTCGGGGATCGCGCGAGGAGGCGTGGGCCATGCAGAGCGGTCTCAGCGGGTGCGTTCCAGTATCGCATGGATGCCGCCCCGACAGGTTGAACCGCCTCGGGGCCAGCCGTACACTCTGCGTCTCACTCGTTTTCCAGGAGGTCATAGCCCATGCTCACCGTCGGCGACTCGTTTCCGTTGTATTCCTGCCAGGCCTGTGTGGGCACCGAAAAGAACGACCTCAAGCTCGTCTCCAATGCCGACTATGCCGGAAAATGGGTGGTCTATTTCTTCTACCCCAAGGACTTCACGTTCGTCTGTCCGACGGAACTGTCTGAATTCAACAAGCAGTTGAAGGCTTTCGCCGACCGCGACACGCACGTGGTGGGGGGCAGCACCGACAACGAGTGGTCGCACATGATGTGGCGGCGGTCGCATCCCGACCTGAAGGATCTGGGCTACCCGCTGATCGCCGCCCAGAAGCTCGCCCCGGAGCTCGGCATCCTCGAGAAGACCGAGGGCTACTGCCTCCGTGCGACGTTCATCGTCGATCCGCACGGCGTGATCCAGTGGGTTGACGTCAACCAGGGTCGCGTCGGCCGCAATGTTGCCGAGGTGATTCGCGTGCTCGACGCCCTGCAGAGCGACGAACTCTGCCCGTGCAACTGGAAGAA
>CAZONY010000214.1:0-4865 GCA_964581215.1 uncultured Chitinophagaceae bacterium
ATCTGGGGCGGGAGAAACTCGTCGCGCGGATCTGGGCCTGGAAGGAGCAGTATGAGAAGCGGACCCTGGGCCAGCTCCGCGACATGGGGGCGAGCTGCGACTGGGATCGCACGCGGTTCACGCTCGACGAGCAGTGTGCGAAGGCCGTCCGCGAGGCGTTTTTCCGTCTCTTCCAGAAGGGCCTCGTCCGCCGGGGGAAGCGGCTGGTCAACTGGGATACCTTCCTGCAGACGGCCGTCAGTGACGACGAGGTGTTTCACGAACAGGTGAAGGGCCACTTCTGGCACATCCGCTATGACGTGATCGCGCCGCGGCCGGGGGAGCCGTCGAGCGTGACGGTGGCCACGACGCGGCCCGAGACGCTGCTGGGCGACACGGCCGTGGCCGTGCACCCGGATCCCGCCCGGGCCCTCGACGAGGTGCAGAAGGTGCTCCTGGACAAGAAGGCCGCGGCGTCCGCGAAGGATCAGCAGGCGATCGACCGGGAGCTCGACGACCTGGTCGTTCGTCGTCGCGACCTGCTGCCGGTGCTGGAGACGCTCGCGGCGATGGCGAAGGCTGGTCGGCAGGCGAGGCTTCCGCTGCTCGGACGGTCGATCCCGCTCGTCGCCGACGCATGGGCCAAGCCCGAGATGGGCAGCGGCTGCGTCAAGATCACACCCGCCCACGATCCCAATGACTACGACGTCGGTCGCCGGCAGTCCTTGCCGATGATCAACATCCTGAATCCCGACGGCACGCTCAACGCCGAGGCGGGCCCGTACGAGGGGCTCGCGATTCAAAAAGCGCGGGCGAAGGTCGTGGCCGACCTGGAGGCCGCCGGGCAGCTCGTGCAGGTGGAGGACCGCGTCATCGAGTTGGCCCACTCGGACCGTTCGAAGACACCGATCGAGCCGTATCTCGCCGACCAATGGTTCATCCGGATGGACGAACTCGCCCAGCCCGCCCTCGACGCGGTCTCGCGGGGTGACATCCGCATCGTGCCGGAGCGATACGCAAGCAGTTACCTCGACTGGCTCGGCGAGAAGCGGGACTGGCCGGTGAGCCGGCAGCTGTGGTGGGGCCATCGGATTCCCATCTGGCACGTCGATGGCGTGGCCGAGGCGGATCTTGCGGCGGCCTTCGCCGGCCGGCCGGCGATTTCCTGGAAGAGTGATGGCGGTGCCGGCTGGCACGTCTCTTCGTCCGACGAGGATCTTCCCGTGCGTGAGGTCGCGGGGAAGCCGCTCGTCCGCGACCCCGACGTGCTCGATACGTGGTTCTCCTCGGCGCTGTGGCCGCACTCGACGCTCGGCTGGCCCGAGACGACGCCCGAGCTGGCCTGCTTCTATCCCACGACGACGCTCGTCACCAGCCGCGACATCATCACGCTGTGGGTCGCTCGGATGGTGATCATGGGCATCTTCGACACGGGGGCGATCCCCTTCCGTGACGTCGCGATCCACCCGAAGATTCTCGACCGGTACGGCGAGACGATGAGCAAGAGCAAGGGTAACGGCGTCGATCCCCTCGACGTGATCGAGGCCCTCGGAGCCGACGCCCTGCGGTTCGGCATGGCGAGCATGGCCACCGAGACCCAGGACGTGCGGATGCCGGTGGAATTCCAGTGTCCGCACTGCCCGGCTCGGATCGAGCAGACCGTGCAGAACCGGATGCGGCCACGGGTGGAGTGCCCCAAGTGTGGCGGGGCCTTCCGCACGCAGTGGGCCCAGGCGGCCGACGATCTCGCCCTGCCCAGGGGGCCCGCCCTCTCGGAGCGGTTCGAGTCGGGCCGAAATTTTTCCAACAAGTTGTGGAACGCCACGCGGTTCGTGCTCATGAACCTGGAGGGCTTCGAGGGATCTTTCCGGCCCGGCCGCGATGGCGATGCCGACCGCCCTCGAGGATCGCTGGCTGGCCAGCCGTTTGGCGACCGTCACGCGGGACGTGACCAAGGCGATCGACGACTACAAGTTCGCCGAGGCCGCCCGCATGCTCTACGCCTTCACGTGGGATGAATACTGCTCGGCATACCTCGAACTCTGCAAGCCACGGCTCGCGGACCCGGCCACCCGTCGGCAGGCCCAGGCGATGCTCTTGCTGGGACTCGATACGATCCTGCGGCTGCTCCACCCGATCGTGCCGTTCGTCACGGAGGAGATCTGGCAGCACCTGCGGACCGCGGCGCGGGGGCGGCGGATGCCGTGGGACGTGGGCGGTCTGACGGAGTCGATCATGGTGGCGGCCTGGCCGACGCCCCCGGAGTCGTGGATCGACGCCCGAACGGAGACGCAGTTTGGCACGTTTCTGGGCCTCGTCGGCGCCATCCGTGAGATCCGCTCGCGGCAGAACGTGCCCCCCAAGACCCGCCTGCCCGTGGTGATCCGCGCTCCGCGCGAGACGGCCGCGCTGCTCGCACCGATGCACGGTGCGATCGAGTCGATGGCCGTCGCGGGTCTCACGGGCGTGGGGCCGGATGTCGCCGGCGCCGCCGGAGCGGCCACGGCGACCGTGCTGGGCTGCGACGTGTTCGTCGATCTGGCCGGCCTGATCGACGTGGGAGCCGAAATCGCCCGGCTCGAAAGGGAGAACGAAAAGACGGTCGGGTTCATCGCCGCCAAGAAAAAGAAGCTCACCGACGAAAAATTCGTCGGTAAGGCGCCGGCGGCCGTGGTCGAGAAGGAGCGGGCCCAGTTGGCGGAAATGGAGGAAAAACTCGCCAAGGGAGAGGCCGCGTTGGCCGCCCTGCGGGCCAGGGCGTGAATGGCGTCGAGGTTTGCGGTAGTCTGACGGTCGTTCATCCCACCACTTCCGGAGCAACGCCATGAGCGTGCACATGGAACTCTCGCGAATCATCATCAGCGAGGTCAACGATCAGCAGGTGGTCTATCTCAAGGAAGTGGAAGGCGACCGCACGTTTCCGATCTTGATCGGGCTCTTCGAGGCGACGAGCATCGATCGACGCGTGAAGCACCACCAATCGCCCCGGCCGCTCACGCATGATCTGCTCGTGGCGGCCGTGGAGCAGTTGGGGGGCGTCTTTCAGGACGTCGTGATTTCCGAACTCAAGGAACACACGTACTTCGCGACGATCCGCGTGGAGAAGGATGGCGAGATCGTGGAGATCGACGCCCGGCCGAGTGACGCGATCGCCGTGGCGGTGACGTGCGATCCGAATCTCCCGATCTACGTTGCCGAGGAAGTTTTGGAGAACGTGCTCGGGTAATCGATACCCGCCGCGCTCTTCCTGGAGCGCTTCTGATCGGACCCCGTCGAGGGGGACTGATCATTGCTCAAATTCCGGCGCGGGTGTGCTACCAGCACCTGGGCCGTAATCGTCGCCAGCGAGGCTTTTGAGCGCCGATGCCTTCCAGGCGGCCAATTCCGCGTTCATCGTGGCCACCCGATCAGGCTGTTGTGCGGCGAGGTCGGTGGTTTCCTTTGGATCTTGGGAAATGTCGTACAGGAGCACGGGGGCGACCGGATGGTCACCGGCGTCTGGCCTGCGTTTTCCGCGCCCCGCGCCCGTGTGCAGCTTGTAGGGCCAGTCGAGCAGCGCGGCGTGCGAGTCCTGTTGGGCGAGCCGCGCGACGAAGGGAATCGCCCTGCCGCGTTCGGACATCTTCCCGTCGAAGAGCGGCAGCAGGTTGATGCCGTCGAGCGGCTCAATCTGCTTTTCAGCCTTTGTATGCGTGGCTGCGAGGACGGTCGGGTAGATGTCGAGCGTCGAGCAGGGCATCTCGCTGATGAATGGCTTGGCAATTCTTGCAGGCCACTCGACAAGCCCGGGCACGCGCAGGCCGCCCTCCCACAGTGTGCCCTTGCCGCCGCGCAGGTGGCCCGTGGATTTCGGCCCCGCGGCGCCGCCGTTGTCGCTGGTGTACCAGAGGAGCGTGTTCTCCGCGACGTTCAATTCGCGAAGCGCCGCCCGGAGTTTGCCCACGTTGCGGTCGATGCCAGTGAGTTCGCCGTAGTAACGCTGCTCGCTCTCGGGCAACGCCGCGTACGGCGCCCTGTCGCTTGGCAATGGTTCGTGCGGCACA
Organism: uncultured Chitinophagaceae bacterium; assembly: GCA_964581215.1. Lineage (GTDB taxonomy): Bacteria > Planctomycetota > Planctomycetia > Pirellulales > UBA1268 > CACORA01. Next base: position 4,023 of record CAZONY010000214.1, read on the forward strand.
TGCGGGTTGCCGAACCACAGCACGACAAGAAATGGCGTGCCGGCTCCGGCCTGCCGGCGGATGAACGTGATCGCCTCGTCCGTGACGATGTCTGATCCGTCGCCATGAAACTTTTCCGGCACACCATTGCGGCCCAGGACGGGATCGAGGTCGAAGAAGTTGTCGGCCGAGAGCCACTCGTCGAAGCCCAGCATGCCGGGCGACAGTGGATCGCCCTCGAGGATCGCACGGCCCGGCGGCGTCTTGGTATCGCGAGCACCGTTTCTGCCGTTAAGGTGCCACTTGCCGAAATGGCCCGTCGCGTAACCGGCCGACTGAAGCACCCTCGCGACGGTCGATTCCTGCGCACGGATGGGCGTGCCGGGACTGAACGTGCCCATGCGATGCGGATGTCGGCCCGTCATGACGCTGGCTCGCGTCGGCGAGCAGTTGAAGTGGGCCGCGTAGAACCGGTTCAGTCGCAGGCCGGCGGCGGCCAGCGCGTCGAGGTGGGGCGTCTTGAGGTCGGGGTGGCCGTTATAGCCCGTGTCGCCCCAGCCCTGGTCGTCGGCCATGACGAGCACCACGTTCGGTCGGGCGGTCTCATCGGCCCGGAGGAGCGGCAGTGCGAGGCAGTGGGTGACGAGGGCGACAACGACGGACAGCGATGGGTGTGATCGCATGGGATGGCCTTTGCATGGGAAGAACGTGCCGCCCGGAAAGTATGTCGCCAATGTCGTGCAGGCGATACTCCTCATCGCGTGGACGCCTGCCGAAGTCCTTTCCCCGACCTCGCTTCGATGTGTGCAGGGTCGGGGATGCCCATGCTCCGTCGCCGGACGTTCGCTACGGCCCTCCAGGCCT
>CAZONY010000215.1:0-2860 GCA_964581215.1 uncultured Chitinophagaceae bacterium
ATGAGCTGCCGCGGGGCGAACGGGGGGGGCGGCCCCGGCTCTCGTTCGAGGGCTTCAACATGGACAACGATTCCGCGCAGGGGCTCTTGGATCTCGTGGCTCCGGCGGGCGCCTCCATCCCGGACGATCTGCTGCACCGCTGGGCGATCCTCGTCGTCAGCAAGAGCGGCGGCACGCTGGAGACGGCGGCGGCGACGCGGCTGTTCCTCGACGCCCTCCTGAAGAGCGTGGGTGGAGACGGCACGTCGCTCGCCGATCGCGTCGTCCCGATCACGGGCAAGACGGGAAAGCTCGCCAGCCTCGCGAAGGCGATCGGCTGTCCCGACGTGTTCGACATTCCTGACGGCGTGGGGGGACGGTTCTCCGTGTTCACGGCGGTCGGCCTGCTGCCAGCTTCGATCGTGGGCATCGACGTCGTGCGGCTCTTGGAAGGGGCCGCGGCGATGAACCGCCGGTTCCGCGAGGCGCCGGTCGCCGAAAACCCCGTGCTGCAATACGTGGGTGTGTCGCACTTGGCGGAAACGGACATGGGAGCCGCGATCCGCGTGCTTTCCTCGTGGAGCAACCGGCTCGAGGCCGTCGGCCTGTGGTACGACCAACTGCTGTCCGAAAGCCTCGGCAAGCACGAACGGGGGGCCACGCCGCTCACGACCGTCACCACCCGCGACCTCCACTCCCGTGGCCAGCAGCACCAGGAGGGTCGCCGTGACAAGCTGATCACCAACCTCCTCGTCGGCGAGCCCCGTCGCGACCGGCTCACGCTGCCGAAGCTCGGGCCCTATGGCCACGACGAGGACCAGCTCGATGATCTCGTCGGCACCGCCTGGCCCGACATGCTCGCCGCGGCCGCTGCCGGCACCAACGAAGCCTATGCCCAGGACAAGCGACCCACCGCCGACATCCTGCTGCCGCGGATCGACGAGCACACCGTAGGCCAGCTTCTGCAGATGCTGATGCTGGCCACCGTCGTCGAGGGCCGCCTCGTCGGCACGAACCCCTACGGCCAGCCCGGCGTCGAGGCCTACAAATCGTTGATGATGAAGCGGCTGCGGCCGTGATTCCCGCGCGTCGTTGCCGCGGACCTGCGGCCGCTGAACGCCCGGGCCCCGATTCCGTCGTTCCCCCCAAGTGCCATTCGGCAAAGTTCCCCGGAGATCGCCCGATGCCTGTCACGCTCACCTGGATCGGCCACGCCACCTGGCTCATCGATACCGGCGACGGTGTCCTGCTCATCGATCCGTTTCTCGACGACTGCCCGACGGCCTCGATGAAGGCGCGGGACGTGCGGTGCGACGCGATCCTCGTCACCCACGCCCATGCCGACCACGTGGCCGACGCCGCCGCGATCGCCAAGCGGCTCGACGTGCCGGTGTTCTGCAACTTCGAGATCGCGAACTGGCTGGGGAAGCATGGCGTCAAGACCGCGCAGCCGATGAACCACGGCGGCCGCGTGGCCGTTCCCGGCGGCTCGGCGAAGATGGAGATCGCCCACCACTCGTCGAGCTTTGCCGACGGCACCTACGGCGGCAATCCGGCCGGGTGGCTGCTCGACGTCGGCGGGAAGCGGATCTACGTCGCCGGCGACACGTCGGTGTTCATGGACATGGAGCGGATCGGCCGGCCCGATCGATCCGGCCGCGGCCTCGATGCGGCCATCCTGCCGATCGGCGACCTGTTCACGATGGGGCCCGACGATTCGCTCGAGGCGATCCAGATGCTCAAGCCCGGCATGGTGCTCCCGAGCCACTACGATACCTGGCCGCCGATCGCCCAGGATGCTGCTGCCTGGGCGACGTCCGTGACCGCCGCCCGGCTCGCCATCCCCCATGTGCTGAAGCCGGGCGAATCGGTCGCGCTGCGGTAGCGGGCGGCCCCCGCGGGGCGTGTGTCGGCCGGGCAGAGCGGCCGCATGCGCAGGCTGAAGCCTGCGCCACAACGGGGGGAGGGGCTTCAGCCTGCCGTAGCGGCGGGGATTTCCGGCGGACGCGGCGGCGGCACGCAGACCTCGATCGTGTCGCCGACGAGGCGGGTCTTGAAGACCTCGACCGCCAGTTTCGGATTGTCGCACCAGGCGCCGTCGCAGAGGCGAAACCGCCAGGCATGCCACGGGCACGTCACCACCCCATCCACCATCGGTCCCGATCCGAGCGACGCGCCCATGTGCGGGCAGAGGTCGTCGATTGCCGAGTAGGAGGTGCCGTCGAAGAAGACGGCGACGAGCCGGCCGGCCACCTCGAACGTGCGGCCCTCGCCGACGGGGATGTCGCCCGTCTTCGCGACGGGTGTGAAAGGGATTTCGTCCGCGGAGCCGATCATGCGTTCCCTGTACCATACAGCGAATGGACGGCCAACACGCGCGATCCCCGCAGCAGAGTAAACCGGGCCCTGGGCCGATCCGCCTCCTCGTGCTCGACGTCGATGGCACCATCACCGACAGTCGCCACCAGGTCTCGGACGCGACGGTCGCGGCGGTCGCCCGGGTGCGACGGGCGGGGATCCGCGTGATGCTGGCGACGGGCCGGCGCTACCGCGACGTGCTGCCGATCGCCGCGCGGCTCGGCATCGACGCGCCGCTGGTGACGGCCTCCGGGGCCCTGGTGAAGGATCCGGCCGGGCACGTCACCCGGTTTCGTGCGGCGTTCGCGCCGGGCGTGTTGGAGGGCGTGATCGAGATGGCGATGGCCCGCGGCCATGAGCCGATTCTCTATACAGACAGTTTCGCCGACGGGTTCGACTTCCATTGCCGCAGCCTCGGGGATGCGACGCCGGCCGCCGGGGCGGGGCAGGGGCTGCTCGAATACCTCGACCGCAACCGGGCGCTGGCCCGCGTGAAGCCCGACCTGCATCGCAGCCCGCCCCC
>CAZONY010000215.1:2870-4861 GCA_964581215.1 uncultured Chitinophagaceae bacterium
GGAGGTCGTGGCCGCCGGGCACGAGCCGATCCTCTACACCGACAGCTTCGCCGCGGGCTACGACTTCCACTGCCAGAGCCTCGCCTCCGCGGCGGCCGGCGGCGTGCCGGGAAACCGCGGCGTCGCGGAATACCTCGACCGCAACCGAGTGCTGGCCCGCGTGCAGCCCGACCTGCATCGCAGCCCGCCCCCCGGCGTGTTCGCCGGGTTCGCGATGGGGCCGCGGGAGGAGATGCTCGCGCTCGAGGCGGCGCTCGACGCCGCCTGGCCGGGGCATCTGTCACTGCACACGATTCGCAGCCCGCGGTACCGCGACTTCATGTGCGAGATCGCGCCGGCCGGGGTGACAAAATGGTCGTCGCTCCGGATGGTCGCCCAGGAGTGGGGCATCGGGCCGGAGGCGATCTGCGCGGTCGGCGACGACGTCAACGACCTGCCCATGATCCGCGGGGCCGGCATCGGGATCGCCATGGGCAACGCGTCCGCCGACGTGCAGGCCGCGGCGGATCGCGTCGTCGGTCGTCACGAAGACGACGGCCTCGTGGACGTGGCACACCTCCTTCTCGCCGGACTTTCCCAGCCTGCGCCGCTTGCGCGGGACGGCCGTTGCCGCGGCGGGTGACGATCCCTATCGTCCCGCCATGGATCTCAAACTCCAGCGACCGCGGGGCGCCTGCGCCCGCACCGGCCGGACGTTCGCAGCGGGAGACCTGATGGTCTCCGCGCTGGTGCGCGACGGGAGCACGCTCGAACGGATCGACTGCGCGGCGGAGGCCTGGGAGGAGCCCCCTCCCGGGACGCTTGCCTGGTGGCGGTCGCGGTATTCGGCTGCTGGTCCTGCCGGCCCGGCGCTGGCTCCGCCCGACGTGCTGCTCGACGTGCTCGAGGAGATGGAGTCGCGGCCCGAGGATGCGGCCCTTCGCTATCTGGTCGCGCTGCAGCTCGTCCGTCGCAAGGTGCTGCGGATCATGGAGTCCGCGGCGGGGGAACCGGAATCCGCCACCGCCGGCCGTGAACTGCTCGTGCTTTCCTGCCGCAAGCGCGGCAGCGACTATCGCGTGGCGGTGGTTCCTCCCGAAGCCTTGGCCGACGGGGTCGAGGAGCGGCTTCACGCCCTGCTCTGGTCAGGAGGCGAGGCATGAAGGCGGCGCCCTTTCCCCGGCTGCTCGCGTTGGCCATCGTCGTCATGGCGGCGGCCTCCAGCGGCGCCGCCTGCCCCTCCGTGCTCCGCGGCTATCAAGTGGGCACGATGCCGCTGCCGCGGATGCTGCCCGCCCAGCCGTCGCTCGACCAGGTGATCGCCACCATCCACGACAACACGCAGCGGGTCCGCAACTACATGGCCCCGCAGGCCGTGATTTCCGTGCCGGGGGTGCCGCGGCTCTCGGCCCAGGTGGCCTGCGAGCCGCCGCGGCGGTTTCGCCTGCGGGCCCAGACGGCCGTCAGCGGCAACGAGCTCGACCTGGGCAGCAACGACGATCTCTTCTGGCTGTGGATCCGCCGCCACGATCCACCAGTGATGCTCTTCTGCCGCCACGATCAATACGCCCAGTCCTCGGCCCGACGGCTGCTCCCCATCCGCGCCGACTGGATGCCCGAATTGCTGGGGCTGGTCTCGTTCGATCCGGCCGACCGCCACGAGGGGCCCGTGCCGCTTTCCGACGGCCGGCTCGAGATCCGCAGCCGCATCGCCTCGCCCGATGGGGAATTGCTCAAATCGACGCTCGTCGACGGCACCACGGGGCTCGTGCTGGAGCAGCATCTCTTCACGCCGACTGGCGAGCGACTGGCAAGCGTGAGGACCTCGCAGCATCGCGTCGATCCCACATCCGGGGCGGCCCTGCCCCGGCAGGTCGACGTCTCGTGGCCGGCCTCGGGGGTGAACTTCTCGCTCGAACTCAAGGCCGTCACGACGAACATGCCGGCCAGCGACCCCGGCCAGCTCTGGCAGATGCCGGCCTACGAGGGCTATGAGCCGGTCGATCTCGCCG
>CAZONY010000216.1:0-4835 GCA_964581215.1 uncultured Chitinophagaceae bacterium
GGGCGAGATCCATGATGTCTTCCATGTTGTCCTTCACGCTCTGGATGAAGCAGGCGCTCCCCTGCGGAAACTCGTAGGGGTTGTCGGGCATCACGACGTCACGCTTGGCCTCGTCCCACCGCCAGTTGCAGGGAGCCCCCTTCACGCCGTACTGGTTGTAGAGGCCCACGTTGAACCACACCGGCGAGTTGAAGGCGCCGTGCTGGTGGACGCAGAGCCAGGCCAGATCGCGGTAGAAGTTTTCGCCGTCCTGCCGGGTCTTGAAATAGCCGTCCTTGATGCCCCAGTCGGCGATCGTGCGGGCCACGCGGTGCACGAGCTGCTTGACGGAATGCTCCCGCTCGGGCGTGTGGATCTCGCCGTAGAAATACTTGCTCACCACCACGTTGGTGGCCAACTGGCTCCAGGCAGCCGGAATCTCGCAGGCCGTCTGCTCGAAGAGCACCTTGCCATCCTCTCCCTTGATGGCGGCGGTGCGGAGATCCCACTCGGTCGTGTCGAAGGGGCTCTCGACGTCGGTCGGGCAGAAGGTGGGCGGCACCTCGAGGGGCGTCCGCGGGCCTGTGGAGTGGGGGGCCTGCGTGTCGGCGGCGGGGGAACCGGCCAGCGTGGCGGACGCGTCGAAAGCTGCCATGAGAAAGGGTGCTCCGTGCGAGAGGTGGGAAATCCTAGAAAGTATACTTTCGTATAGTTTTGCTACCAGCGGTATCGGACGGCCCGGGGGTGGAAAATGAGAGGCTCACCCACCCATACAACCGGCATGTCCGGCAAAGACGACCAGCAGCTCCTTCTGCGTGCTATCGCAAGATGTTGTGGCGACAGACCGCCTGGCCACTCCATATGGCCGGGGCGTGAATGTAGCGTGAGGCCCTTGTGAGTCAAGCGGCGTTCTTGGGCCACCCCTCAACGCCGGCATTCGCGGGGGTTTTTGGCCCCCGTGAACCGCCCGGAGAAAAATCGTTCCAACCACCCAGGAGGAGGGTGGTCGATTTTGAGGCTCGCCCGCCGCGGGTCGAGGGGCGAAAATGGGTCGGGTTCGTCCGTCGCCCCTTTCCCTGGAGAACACCCGATGACCGCCCTGCATGCGTCGCACCGTTCGCTCGAAGGCATCCGCATTCTCGCCCTGGTCGGCGACGATTACGAAGATCTCGAACTCTGGTATCCCAAGCTCCGCCTCGAGGAAGCGGGGGCCCACGTCACGCTCGCCGGAGCGATGCAGGGCCGCACCTACGCGGGAAAACACGGCTATCCCTGCACGAGCGACGCCGCCATCGCCGACATGGAAGCGGCCGATTTTCACGGCATCCTGCTCCCCGGTGGCTGGATGCCCGACAAGCTGCGCCGCGACGAAAAGGTGCTCGACCTCGTCCGCGAGCTCGCGGCCCATGGCAAGCTCGTGGCCGCGATCTGCCACGGCGGCTGGATCGCGATCTCGGCAGGTGTCTACCGGGGCGTGCGGGTGACCGGCAGCCCGGGGATCAAGGATGACCTGATGAACGCCGGGGCGATCTGGGAAGACACCCAGGTGGTCCTTGACCGACACTTCGTCTCCAGTCGCAAACCGGCCGATTTGCCGGCCTTCATGGCGGCGATCGTGGAGTTTTTGTCGCTGGTGCCCGCGGCCGCCGGGGTCTGACAGTTTGCAATTCAGGTGGGGTAGAATCGGGGGCATGGCCGCCCAGCCCCATAAACCCGCCGCTGACAAGCCGTTCGAGGCCGCCCGGGCCCGTCTCCGTGAGGCGGGCCTGCGGTGCACGGCCGCGCGGCTGGCGGTGCTCGACCACGTGATGACGGCGTCCGGTCCGAAGACGCATGCCGAGGTGGCCGAGTCGCTCATCGACCGCGGTTTCGACCAGGCCACGATCTACCGCAATCTCACCGAACTCACCGAGGCGAAGATCGTGTCGCGGGTGGATCTCGGCGACCACGTCTGGCGGTTCGAGCTGAAGCGGGGCCACGAGCATGCCGCTGGCGAGGACCACCCGCATTTCCTGTGCACCAGCTGCGGCGAGGTGTCGTGCCTCGACGATGTCAACATCGCGATCACGCCCAAGCTGCCACCGCCATCGCCAGCGGGCAAGAAGCCCGCCGCGAAGAAGTCGGGCACCCGCTCGGTGAACGAGGTGCTGCTCAAGGGCCAGTGCGAGAACTGCAGCGAGTGAGGCGGCCTTGGCAGGCTCGAGCCTGGCACGCTACCACTTCCCTCCCATGACGAGCCCCCCGCTGTCCACTCCCGCCGATCTACGGTCCTGTGACGACTGGCCCCCGGGCCGCGTGCTCGTGCAGACGGCCACGTTTAAGGAGCGCGACAACATCGCCGGGCTCATCGAGGCCGTGCTCGCCGCCGTGCCGCAGGCCCAGATGCTCGTCATCGACGACGATTCGCCCGACGGCACGGGCGCCGTCGTGCTCGAGATCGCCGCCCGGGATCCCCGCGTGCACCTGCTCGGCCGTCGCGGCCGCCGCGGGCTGGGCAGCGCGATCCTGGAGGGCCTGCATGTGGCGCGGTCGCGCGGCTTCGAGATGTCGGTCTATATGGATGCCGATTTCAGCCACGCTCCGGCCGACGTGCCGCGGCTCTTGGCCGCGCTCGAGCAGCCGGCGAAGGGCCAGCCCTTCGACATCGCCATCGGTTCCCGCCGCGTGCCCGGGGGCAAAACGGTGGGCTGGCCGCTCTCCCGGCATCTGGCGAGTTGGCTCGTCTGCTGGTTCACGCGCTGGGTGCTCTGGGTGCCGGCCCGCGATTCCTCGGGGGGCTTCCGGGCGGTGCGGCTGTCGATCCTCGACCGGATCAGCACGGCCGGCATCGCCCAGGGCTATGCCTTCCAGGAGGATTTCCTCTGGCGGGTGCACCGGGCGGGTGGCCGGCTGGTGGAGGTGCCGATCACGTTCACCGATCGCGAGGTCGGGTCGAGCAAGGCCGACTTCGCGGAGATGAAGCGGAGCATCGGGTCGTTGCTGCGGCTCGCGCAGCGAACGTGGCTCGGGGGGTGAACGAGGCCGCCCTTGGCAGAGGTGGCGTCGCCCTCCATCACTCCTGCTTGGCTGGTTCGGCTGGTGGCTTTTGGTCGGTCGGCTGCGACTCGGCCAACGCAGCCTTGAGGCTCGCCTGGGCCTCCTTGAAGCTGGGATCGAGCTCGACCGCCCGCCGGAAGCCAGCGATCGCCTTCTCCTTCTCGCCGAGCTGGAAGAGCGTGGCCGACTGATTGTGGATGAGCCGCGGGTTGTTGGGCGCGATCTTCAGCAGCTCTTCGTAGAGCGCGAGGGCGTCGGCGTAGCGGCCGGCCTCGAAGTAGGCGTCGGCGAGGTTGTTGCGGATCTTGGCGATGTGCGGTGAGGCGGCGGCGGCCTTTTCGAAGGCCTTGATGGCCTCGTCGAGCCGGCCCTTTTTCAGGAGGACGGCGCCGAGATTGTTGGTCGTTTCTCCCAGGTCGGGCCGCAGCCGCGATGAGTTTCGGTAGTGGTAATGGGCCCCTTCGATGTCTCCCAGGCGAAGCTTCACGGTGCCCAGCCGGTTGTGGGCCTGCCAGGCGTCGTTGTTGGAGCGGAGCGTGTGCTCCCAGAGGAAGGTCTCGTTGGCCCATGACGTGGCATAGAAGAAGGCGTTCGCCGCCAGGAAGAGCATCATGCCGGCGGTCAGCGCGGTGAAGGCGGTGCGTTCCCGCTCCGCCCGGCTCTCGAGCCAGGTGACAGCGGCGGCCACGATCAGCGCCAGGGGCCCGATCATCGGCACGTAGAGAAAATGGTCGGCCACCCAGCTGATTCGCATGAAGGAGATGTCCACGAAGCCGAGGACGGGGGCGATCAGGAGGGCGAAGAAGCCGCCTGCCAGGATCGTGTGGCGGGCCCACGTCTCTTGCCGGTTTTTCCAAAGCCACCAGGCCACTCCGCCGAGGGCGAGCCAGGGCCAAAACTGCCAGACCTTGGGGGGATCGACGTCCCACCGCGGATAGATGGGCAGCAGGTGCACGGGGTAGACGATCGAGGCCAGGTAAAACACGATCGCCATGCCGGCGATGGCGATCCGGGAGCCGATGCCGCTGATGGGCAGCGCCTCGGCCCCGATGGCCCGTCCCCACTGGAATTGCATCGTGATCACGCCGAGCACGATCGAGATAAGAAACAGGGGCGCCGCCCGCACGGCATCCTGGAGGGTGACGGTGCCCCGTTTCCACCAGGCGTAGAGCAGCGTCAGCACGGGCATGGCCACGACCGACGTCTTGGCGAACATCGCCAGCAGGAAGAAGGCCAGCGACGCGAGATAGAGCCGTTCGCGATCGGGGCCCGGTTCCTCGTCGTCCTGCGACACCCAGAAGATGCAGGAGGCGAGGAAGAGCACGAGGGAAAGCGTGTTCTTGGTTTCCGACACCCACGCCACGCTTTCGACGCAGACGGGGTGGATCGTGAAGACGAGCCCCGTGGCCCAGGCGCCGGGAATCCGCATCTTCGCCAGGAGGGTCCAGAGCAGCAGGCCGCTGCCGATGTGGAGCAGGATCGTGGTGATGTGGTAGCCGGTGGGCCGTAGGCCGAAGAACGGCCATTGCAGCCAGAGGAGCGTGTAGGAAAGGGGGAAGTAGTCGATGCCGTCGGGGTTGAACCAGAGCTTGACGAGGCCGGCGAGGGAGCCCGACTGCACGGTCGGGTTCTCCGTGAGGAGGACGTCGTCGTCCCAGAGCCAGTCGCCATGGTAGGCGGGCGAATAAATCCAGAGCCCGGCCAGCACGATCACGGCTGCCTGCAGCAGCACGTTCTGCATCCGTCGGTGGTCCATCGGTGAATCCCCTCGTGTCGGATGCAGTGTAGGGGAGGTTTCCCCGCCTGTCATGGTGTGGGGC
>CAZONY010000217.1:0-4816 GCA_964581215.1 uncultured Chitinophagaceae bacterium
CGGGCTGTGGCTGGAGCCGAGCGGGAACGCCGTGCCCCGCCGCGTCATCGCGCGCACGCCGCGGATCGGCGTCGGCTACGCCGGGGAGTGGGCCCACTCCCCGCTGCGGTTCGTGGCCGATCCCGACTGGATCCGCCGCTCAGGCATCCGATGATGGCGGCTGGCTCTTCGCATCCAGTACGCGGCCATCGACCCACACGCGAACGCCCTCCTTCAGAGCGTACTCGGCCGTGCGTGGTCCGATGCTTTCGCAGGCGACCAGCCCGACCGCTGGCAGGCCGGCTTTCGCGAGACAGGAGGCTCGACGCGCGGCCCGCATCACGTCGTCTTCATCGGCCGTGTAGGAAATTTCACCCACCAGGTAGGTGGGATTGCCGTCGAGCGTTCCTGTCGCCACGACATCGGCGCGGAGAAAATCGTCGACTGCCACCGAGCCCACGGTGGGTTCGATCGCATCGATCAGGTCCGATGCGTCGATGACCTTCGCCTTCCGCAGGAAGCGGCCGAGGTACGAAGGCAGTCGGTCGCGGAATTTGAGTTCGAGGAGCGCTCCCTCGTGCCGGTCGCTTCGGATGGCAAGTTTTTCGACGACATCGACCAGTTTCTGCACCGTTTGTTCGAGGCGGTTGAGCCGGGCCTCGGTATGGACCTGTGCCTCGGCGAGCTTCTCCACCGTTTGTTCGAGGCGGTCGAGCCGGGCCTCGGTGCGGACCTGTGCCTCGGCGAGCTTCGTCAGAGCTGCGTCCAGCCGAGAGGCGTTGATGTCGCTCGTCTCGCGGAGGAGTCGGATATCCTCCTTCGTGGCCACGTTCTTCGCATCGTCGATCATCGTGCCCAGCGTTTCCGCGAAAGTCTTGGCCTTCTCCTCGCCAAGGACCGCCCGAAACTGTTCGTAGATGGCGAGTGTGTTCATCGCGACGACCATGGCCTCTCCCTTTCATTGTATCCGGTGTGGCGGGGTATCCGGTGCGTCTGCCGTCGCCGCCCGGATTGTTTCGCAGGCACTTTTACGGCTGGGCATGTCAAAGAATGTACAGGTGTACATTCTTTTGGGCGACCGGTCAACCAGGGGCCTCTCACCGGCTCTCGGGAAATTCATAGAATGCCGCGGAAGGCTGGAGAGCGAGGCGCGGAGGCACGAGCCATGAAGAGACGGGCCATCATCCTGGCGGGAGCATGCATCATGACGGGGTTCGGTGTCGGACGAGCAGCGGCGGACGATGCCGGCGGGGCGCTCTCCAAGGCGACGTTCGCCGGGGGCTGCTTTTGGTGCACCGAGGCGGTCTATGCTCAGCTCAAGGGGGTGAAGAGCGTGATGAGCGGCTACATCGGCGGCAAGGTGCCCAATCCCACCTACAAGGACGTCTGCACCGGGCTCACGGGCCATGCCGAGGCGATCGAGATCGAATACGACCCGGCCGTCGTGTCGTTCGAGAAACTGCTCGAGGTGTTCTTCGCCACGCACGACCCGACCACGCTCAATCGACAGGGCGTGGACGTCGGCACGCAGTATCGCTCGGGCGTCTTCTACCACGACGACGAGCAGAAGCGGATCGCCCAGGAGGTGATCAAAAGACTCGACGCGGCCCGCATCTTTCCGGGCCGCATCGTCACGGAGGTGACGCCGGCGAGCACGTTTTATCCGGCGGAGGATTACCACCAGGACTACGTCGCGAACAATCCCCTGCAGCCCTACTGCCAGGCTGTCGCCGCCCCGAAGGTGCAGAAGGTGCGGAAAGTGTTCAAGGACCTGGTGAAGCAGGGCGAGTGATCGGACCGGGCGCGCGGCCATGGCGCGGGCTGCATCACCGCGCCTGGCCGGCCGCGGCTTCCGGGATCGGAAGCGGAAACACTTCGTTGGCATCCGTCTCGCGGCGAAGAAGCGCTGCCCCCTCGGCCACGATGTCCTGGCGGGTCGCGGCCAGATTCGTCGTCTCGCCGGGGTCGTGGGCCAGGTCGTAGACCTCCCAGTCGGCCGGCTGCTTTCGGAGCAGCCCGCGCCGGAGCACCTTCATGTCGCCGATCCGCGCCGCCAACTGGCCGCCATATCCCGGGAAGACCCAGACGAGCGGCCGCGGCAGCACCGCGGGCTTCGCCGCTCCGGTCAGCAGCGGCCAGAGGCTGACGCCATCGATGCCTGTCGGGGCCGGGAGCCCGGCCGCCTCGCAGAGCGTCGGAAAGACATCGACGAACGAAGCCGGCGTGTCGCAGGCCGCTCCCGTTGGAATCACGCCCGGAAGACGGGCGACGAACGGCACCCGGAGCCCCCCCTCGTAGACACTTCCCTTGAAGCCGCGGAGGCCCCCCGTGCTCGCGAAAAATTCCGGATCGACGCCGCCGCCGTCCGCGGGGCCGTTGTCGCTCGTGAAGAGCACGAGCGTCCGATCGCCGACGCCGGCCTGCTCGAGCGCGGCGAGGACGCGGCCCACATGGTCGTCGAGTTCGGCGATCATCGCCGCATAGGCCGCCCGCGGTCGCGGATGCGGCAGATACCCGCGTTCGCCCCGATACGGCTCCCGGCCGTCGTCCCACGCCCGCGGAAACCGCGCCACCGTCTCCGGCGGTGGATGCATCGCCAGGTGCGGCTCGGTCAGGGGCAGGTAGAGCAGGAACGGGCCGCCCGCATGGTCGGCGATGAACCGCTCCGCCTCGGCGACGATCGGCCGGGAGGCGTATGTCTCGCCGACATACCTCGTGGCATCGACGTCGCCGACGACCGGCTTCGCGTGGCCCGGCACGGGCGCGGCGTTGAGCGGCACCCGCTCGGCGTTGCGCCACAGGGCGGGCGGATAGAAGCTGTGCGCGACCGCCTGGCAGTTGTAGCCGAAGAACAGGTCGAAGCCCTTGGCGTTCGGATCGCCCGTGCTGCCCACGGGCCCCAGCCCCCACTTGCCCATCGCGCCGGTGGCGTAGTGCGCCTCCCGGAAGACCTGCGGAAACGTGCGGGCCGCGGTCGACAGCGGATATTGCCCTTCGCCGAACTCCGGAAGCCGCACCTTCGCCTGTTGGTTGTCGCGGATCTCGGCATGGCCGAGGTGCCGGCCCGTCATGAGAACGCACCGCGACGGCGCGCACACCGGCGCGCCCGAATAGAACTGTGTGAATCGCATGCCCGTCGCGGCGAGTCGGTCGATGTTCGGCGTGGGAATCTTCTCCTGGCCGTAGCAGCCAAGCTCGCCCCAGCCGAGATCATCGGCCACGATGATGACGACGTTCGGGGGCGCGGCAGCCGCGCACAACGGCCCGACGAGCAGCGCGGCGACGGCGATGAGCCCGAGTTGGATCATGGTCGTTTCAGAACCCTGCTTCACCCGTACCGGATGAGGAGTTCCTGCGGCTCGACGGGCGTGCCGGGCGTCACGAGCACCTCGGCGATCGTGCCGTCGCGGTCGGCGTTGACGGTCGTCTCCATCTTCATGGCCTCGAGCGACAGCAGCTTCTGCCCCTTCATGACGGCGTCCCCCGGGCGGACGGCCACCGTCACGACCAGCCCCGGCATCGGGGCGCCCACCTCGCGGGGGTCGCCGGCCGCCGCCTTCGGCCGCCGCGGCACCTTGGCCTCCAGGCTCCTGTCGGCGATCGACACGCTCCGCGGCTGGCCGTTGAGTTCGAAGAAGACGGTCCGCGTGCCGTCGGCATGGGGCTCGCCCACCGTGAGCATGCGGATCACGAGCGTCTTGCCCGGCTCGATCTCGACGGCGAGTTCATCGCCCGGTTTGAGCCCTTCGAGAAACGCCGGTGTCGGCAGCACGCTGACGTCCGAATACTTCGCCACGTGCGCGGCGTAGTCTTGAAACACCCGCGGATAGAGGAGCCACGAGAGCACCTCGCGGGGCGAGGCCGTGCGGCCCACGATCTCGGCGGTCTTCTTTTCCGCCGCGTGGAAATCGGCCGGCGGCAGCGACTCGCCCGGCCGGCCGGTCACGACCTTGCCATCGCGGACGATCCGCCGGACGACCTCGGCCGGAAAGCCGCCCGGCGGCTGGCCCATCCGGCCTGCCACGAGATCGAGCACCGACTCGGGAAACGCCAGTTCGCGGGTGTCGGCGAGGAGCTCGGAGGGCTGCAGACCGTTGGTGACGAGCATGAGCGCCAGGTCGCCGACCGACTTGCTCGTCGGGGTGACCTTGACGATGTCGCCGAGGAGCTGATTCACGCCCGCGTAGGTCTTGCACACCTCCTCCCAGCGATCGCCGAGGCCGAGGGCCTTGGCCTGCTCGAGCAGGTTCGTGAACTGGCCGCCGGGCATCTCGTGGAGGTAAAGATCGGCGTCGGGCGCCTTCATGCCGCATTCGAAGGCCGTATAGTGGTCGCGGACCGCGGCCCAGTAGTGGGCGAGGTGCCGAAGCGGCTCCGGGTCGAGGCCGGTGTCGAGCGGCGTGTGGCGGGCGGCGTCCACGAGCGCGTTGAGGTTGGGCTGGCTCGTGAGCCCGGCGAAGGGGGCGAAGGCGGCATCGACGACGCTCGCGCCGTTCCGCGCGGCCTCGAGGAGCGTGGCCATCTGGGCGCCCGACGTGTCGTGGGTGTGGAAGTGGATCGGCAGGCCGATCGCGTCGTGGAGCGCCTTCACGAGCTTGCCGGCGGCGAAGGGCTTGCAGAGGCCCGCCATGTCCTTGATGGCGAGCATGTGGGCGCCGCGCTTCTCGAGCTCCTTGGCGAGCGACACGTAATACTCGAGCGAATACTTCGTGCGCTTCGGGTCGAGCACATCGCCCGTGTAGCAGATCGCCGCCTCGCAGAGGGCGCCGCTCTCCACCACGGCGTCGATCGCCACCGTCATGTTCGGCACCCAGTTGAGCGGGTCGAAGACGCGGAA
>CAZONY010000218.1:0-4805 GCA_964581215.1 uncultured Chitinophagaceae bacterium
CATCCGCTGGACGTTCTCCTGCTGCGTGCTCACCACGGAGCGGCCGTACTCAGGCACCAGCATCGCCGCCTGGCCGACGTCCACGCTGGCCGCCGGCAGCGGCACGGCCCCGGTCGCGAGCACGGCACCGCCACGGTCGGCCCAGGTCACCAGGCACTGCATGTTCATCTCCACCTGCCGCGACTGGTCGGTGGGGCTCTCCACCACCATCCGCTTCGTGTCGGCCACGATGCGGCCGGTGAGCACGCTGTCAGCGCCAGCGGCCGTCCCCACCACCTTGAAGGGAGTCCGCTTCTCGATCTCCTTGCAGACGGCCTCCGTCAGCCGCTCGCCGAGATCGACGCCCGGCGTGGTGCGAAAGCTGTCGGACTGGATGACGGGCACGTAGACCGTCCGCACGTTCGGCGCATAAAGCGTGTTGTTGCCGAACCGATAGCCGGCACACCCCGCCGGACCGCCCACGAAGAAAACCGCGGCCAACGCCACGGCGCCGAGTCGTGCTGGAGAGCATGCCATGAAACGGCTCCGCCGTGGGGCGCTGCGGTCAACGAATCGGCGCGGCGGCCCCCGTGCCATCCTGGCGGGCGATCATCTCATCGGCTTCGGCCATGGCGTCGAGCTCCGCCTCCTTGAGTGCGTCCGGGTTGAACACCCGCGTGAGCAGTGGGAACGGATCGTCGGACACGTCCTCCAAGCCAGCGATTTCCCCGAGCCGCGAACGGGCCCGCTCGGCGAGCATCGTCTTGGGGTAGTCGCGGGCGATCATGGCGTAGTAGATCCGGGCCGAGGCGTAGTGCCGCCCTTTGGCGTAGAACTCCGCCCGCGTCCAGTGCCGCGTGGCCTGCTGGGCCGCGATCTCCGCCCGGGCTTTCATCACGCGTTCCTGGTCCTCGGGACGAAGCTGATCGGGAAACTGCACGAGCGTCTGGTCGGCGAGCAGTTCGGCCTCGTCGAGCACGCCCCCCTCGTACCCCGGCCCCTGGTAGGCCTGGAGCTTGGCCTGCAGCCCGAAGAGGTGGGCCTGGAGGAGAAAGCCGCTGTCGGGATACTCGCTCCGCAGCAGGTTGTAAAAGTAGTCGGCATCGAGCCATTGCCGATCGACGAAGTGGGCGTTGGCGGTGGCCATGATGCTGTCGTCGGCCAGTTCGCCGCGCGGGTCGTTGAGCCGCACGTGCTCGAAGGCCTTGAGGGCCCGGCCCGGGGTGTCGAAGAGGGGCCGGCTGCGGTCGGCCAGATTGGGCACCAGCACCGGCAGATGCAGCTGCTTGTCGATGGCCAGCCAGTATTGACCAATGAGGAACTGCCGCTGGGCAACCCGGTCGAGATAGCGGGTGTTGGCGTACTTCTTCACCAGTTCGGTGTAGGCGTCCTCGGCCTTCGGATACTGGTCGGTGAAGAAGAGGCACTCGGCCAGCTGCCACATGGCATCCTCCTCGATCACCGAGTCGGGCCAACGATCGATCGCCCGCTTGTATTTCGGAATCGCCTCCTTGTATCGGCTCTCACGGAACAGGGCATCGCCCTCGGCCAGGGCATCGCGGGCCACCGGCTCGTTGGGACCGCGGCCCACCAGTTTCTTCCAGCGCTTCTTCATGTTCTCGCCTTTGAAGTAGTCGAAGCCGGCATCGGTGCCGGCCGCCACGTATTCCGACGAGACCACTTCCGAGTCGGCGTCTTCGCCGAGTTCGCCCGACAACTGCTGTTCCTTCGCCTTGGCCGCGACATCCTCGCCGCTCCAGGGCCACTTCGGCATCTGCAGCGTCGCACATCCGCCCGAAGCCGCGACGGCCAGGAACAGGAGCGCCGCCAGCCAGCGGGATGCGCGGAGACGCCGGCCGATGAAGTGCGCGAGGTAGGTGTTCATGACAGCCCGCAGTTCGCCTCCTGCACGGTCCGGCAAATCGAGCTGGCGCCAGGCCTCCGGAGAGCCGGCCAGAAGCCGCAGCGCGGCCAGGCAGTCGCGGGACAGGGAAATGACCGCCCGCTTGCCCTGCCGGCACGCGGGACAGAGCACGCCGCCGTCGAGCATGCCGAAGGACGTGCGGCCGGCATCACCGACCGCCGCCCGGCACTCGGCGCAGCGGAACAGCGCGGGCGCATGCCCGACGATCCGCAGCAGGGCGACCTCGAAATGCAGCACGGCATTGGTGACGGTGGCGTTGGTCGGCGGGGACGCTCCCGCGTCGCCCGCACCGGGCCGGGACATCGACAGGACCTGGAGCGTGGCATGGGCGGCGTCGAAGAGCTCGGGCTGCGGATCACCGTCGGCCGTGACCGCGTCGAGCAGCTCCGCGACATACAGGCCTCCATGAAACGCTGACAGGCTGCCGACCCGGAACCGATGTTCGAGCGAGGCCTCCGTCAGCACGTCGAGGCCGCTCGAGAATTTGCGGAGGACGAGTACCTGAGCCGTGGAAAGCAGGTCAAGGGCGGCGTCGAAACCGCTCTTCGGCCGCCACGCCCCCTTTGCCAATCCCCGCACCTTGCCACATTCGCGGGTGTAGAGCGTGGCGACGCAGCTCGTCTCGCCGAACGGCGTCGCCCGGATGACGATCGCCCGAACCTTCTCAGCCGCCATGGTCACCGGCTTCCGCAACCCGCTCCACCCGCACCAGGTCGATCCGCCGCCGCGTGGCGGAGAGCACCTCCAGATGCACCCCGTGCGTGTCCAGCGTATCGCCGACGTGCGGAATCCGCCCGAATTCGTGAAACACGAAGCCGCCCACCGTGGCGTAATCGGCCTCCTCGGGGAGCCGGCTTCCGAACCGCGCGTTGAGGTCGGCGATCCGCACGTGGCCGAACACCTCGCAGATGTTCTCCGACACCACCCGGAGGCCGTCGGAGAAGGCCTCGTCGTGCTCGTCGGCGATCTCGCCGACGATCTCCTCCAGCGCGTCTTCGATGGTGACGAGCCCCGAGACGCTGCCGAATTCGTCGGTCACGACGGCCAGGTGCGTCCGCCCGCGCTGCAGTTCCCGCAGCAGCTTGTGCACGCTCATCGATTCCGGCACGAAGTACGGGGCCCGGAGCAGCGGCCGCAGGTCACGAGCCGGGGCGGCCCCCTCGGCCGGAACCTCGGCGAGGCGGCCGAGCAGTTCGCGGGTATGGAGGATGCCCACCACGTCCTCCGGCGACCGGTCCCAGACGGGTAGCCGGGTGTGGCCGCTCGCCGAGATCATCCGGATGGCTTCTTCCCACGGAGCTGCCAGCGGAACAGAGATCATCTCCGTCCGCGGCGTCATGATCTGCCCCACGCGGACGGCGTCCAGATCGATCACGCCTTCGATCATCGCGCGGGCGGTGCCCGGCAGCCAGCCTTCGCGATGGGCCTCGTCGACGACGGCCAGCAGTTCGTCCTGGCGGGCCTCTTCGCCTCCCCGCGGCGGCCGCCGGCCGAAGAGCCCCGCCAGAGCCCCGGCGCTTCCGGCCAGCACCGCGACGACGGGGGAGGCGAGCGCCACGACCGGCTTCCACAGGCTCCACGTGGCCACGACAAACCACG
Organism: uncultured Chitinophagaceae bacterium; assembly: GCA_964581215.1. Classification (GTDB taxonomy): domain Bacteria; phylum Planctomycetota; class Planctomycetia; order Pirellulales; family UBA1268; genus CACORA01. The sequence continues at coordinate 3,503 of CAZONY010000218.1, forward strand.
CTCCCACGAACTTCGTGAACAGCATCGGCACCACGACGAGCATCGACCAGGCCAGCAGGATCCAGCCCGCCACGCCCGACACCTCGAGCGCGAGCGAGTCGCCCGTGGCCGCGACGAGCCACCGCGAGGCCAGCAGCGTCGCGACCACCGCCGCCGTGACCACGACCGACGCGGCGATGAAGGCGATCGTCTCGCTGCCCGCCACGATCTCGGCCGATCGCTCCGGCCGTCCGCGCTGCCGACAGAGCTCTTGGATCTGGTGCCGCTGCGCGCCACGGAAGGCCCGGGCCAGCAGGGCGGCCATCGCCGCCACGCACAGGAGGCCGATCGCCGATTCGATGCCCAGGCGTCCGGAGAGACTCATGACGATTGTTTCCGCTGGCGGCGTCGCACCGGCCGACGCGGCGGAAGCGGCAGCCCGACGGCCTTCATCACGGCCCGCTCGCGGGCCCGCATCGCGCGGCGGTGGCCGGGAGTGCGGTCGTCGTGGCCGGTGAGATGGAGGATCCCGTGAACGATGTAATACGCCAGCTCGTACCGCGGCTTCCAGCCCGCGTGCGCCCGAGCCAAGGCCCCGGCGACCCGGGCGGCTGTTTCCGCGCTCACGACGATGTCCCCGCGGACCGCAGGATCACCGTCGCGGGAAAGATCGAACGTGATCACGTCGGTGGGCGCGGGATCGTCGAGCCACTCCGCGTGGATCGCGGCAATCCGCCGATCATCGACGATCAGGATCGAAAGCTCGGCGGCAGCGACGCCTTCGGCGTCGAGCGCGGCACGGACCACGCCCCCGAGCCAGGCCGCCGGCGGCCGCAGCTTCCGCTCCCGGTCGGAGATCTCGACGACGACGTCCGCGGCCCGGGAGGAGGTGCGTCGTGGGGATCGGCCAGCCGCCACTACGCCGTCCTCTGATCGGGATACTTCACGCGGCCGTGATAGACGGCCGTGAGGCTCTTGACGAGGCTCTGCTCCACCAGCTCGAGCTCCTCGAGGGTGAGGCCACATTCGTCGAACTGGCCGTCGAGCAGCCGCTTCATCGCCAGGTCGTGCACGAGGCCGGCGATGCGGGCGGGAGTGGGCTCGGTGAGCGCCCGGCTCGCGCTCTCCACGGCGTCGGCGAGCATGAGCACCGCCGATTCGCGGGTGCCGGGCTTCGGGCCGGGGTAACGGTAGCTCTGCTCATCGACCTCCGCTCCATCGGGGCTGGCCTGCTTCCGCTCGGTCGCCCGACGGTAGAAGTACTCGACGAGCGTGGTGCCGTGGTGCTCGGCGATGAGATCGACGATCGGCCGGGGCAGGTTGT
>CAZONY010000219.1:0-4783 GCA_964581215.1 uncultured Chitinophagaceae bacterium
TGGTTCGGCCTCCAGCCCGATCGCGTGCTCGTGTTCCGCCAGCACGATCTTCCGGCGCTCGCCGACACCACCGGCAACCTGCTCCGCGATGAGCCCGGTCGGGTGGCCATGTCTCCCGATGGCCACGGCGGCATGCTCGGGGCGCTCGCCACAGCCGGTGGTCTCGACTGGTTCGACCGGCAGGGCGTGGAGCATGTCGTCTCATTCCAGGTGGACAACCCGCTCGCCATGCCATTCGACCCCGAGTTTCTCGGCTACCACCTGCTCACCGCATCCGAGTTCACGCCGCAGGTCGTCCGCAAGACGCTGCCTGCCGAGCGGGTCGGCGTGGTCGTCGCCGTGGACGGCACGACACGGATCGTCGAATACAGCGACCTGCCAGAGGATCTCGCGGCGGCCCGGCTTCCTGACGGCCGGCTGCGATTGCACGCCGGCAGCATCGCCGTGCATGCGTTCGCGACGTCGTTTCTCCGCCGTTGCTCCACTCGCGCCGACGCCCTGCCGCTGCACATGGCCCACAAGGCCGTGCCCTCCCTCGGCGCCGATGGCCGTCTGGTCAGGCCCGCGGCGCCGAACGCCTGGAAATTCGAGCGGTTCATCTTCGATCTCATGCCGCTGGCCCGCCGGGTGACGCTCGTCGAGATCGATGCCGCCGAGGGCTTCGCCCCCCTGAAGAACGCCCCGGGCGCCGCGGCCGACACGGCCGAACACGTGGCGCGGGCGATGATCGCCCATGCCGGCCGCCTGCTGGCGCGGGCGGGAATCACGGTGGCAGAAGGCGTGCCCGTCGAACTGGCGGCTGACCGGATCATCGACGAGCGCGACGTGGCCACGCTGCTTCCGCCCGGAAGCGTCATCCGCCAGGCCTGCATCGTCGGCGGTTGAGCATCTCCACGCCCCCCGAGGAATCCCCATGCTCCATGCGATCGTGATGGCCGGCGGCTCCGGCACGCGTTTCTGGCCCGCCAGCCGGGCCGCCCTTCCCAAACAATTGCTGCCGCTCGCCGGATCGCGAACGCTCCTCGAGGATACGGTCGATCGGCTCGCCGGTCTGGTGCCCGACGACCGCGTGATGGTGGTCACATCGGCCCGGCTGCTGGAGGCCGTGCGGCGGCAGCTCCCCCGGCTCTCCCCTTCCGGACTGGTGGGCGAGCCGTGCAAGCGGGACACCGCCCCCTGCATCGGGCTGGCGGCGCTGCTCGTCTCGCGGCACGATCCCGGGGCGACCATGGCCGTGATGCCATCCGACCACGTGATCCGCCCCGCCGCCGCGTTCCGGGAAGCGATCGCGTTGGCGGCCGACCTCGTGGAGGCCGCGCCGGGGAGGCTGGTCACGTTCGGCATCGCGCCCACCTACCCCGCCGAGAGCTTCGGCTACATCCAAGCCGGTGCCCCGCTGCCGCTGCCCGCTGGCGCGCGCGCCGCCGCGACCGTGCACCGCGTGGCCAGCTTCAAGGAGAAGCCCGCCGCCTCCGTGGCACGCGAGTATCTCTCGGCCGGCGGCTACCTGTGGAATGCCGGCATCTTCGTGTGGAAGGCCCGGACGATCCTCGACGCGCTGCGGGCCCACCAGCCGGAGTGCCTGGCGAGGCTGGAGGCGATCGCCGCCGCCTGGGACGCGCCCGATCGTGACGCGGTGTTTGCCCGCGAGTTCTCGGCGATCCAAGGGATCTCGATCGACTACGCGGTCCTGGAAAAGGCCACCGATGTGGCCGTGATCGAGGCGCCGTTCTCATGGGACGATCTGGGGGGCTGGTCGGCCGTGGCCCGTCAGCGGGGCGCCGACGACCATGGAAATACCGTGGTGGGACGGCACCTCGGCATCGATTCGAACCGCATGATCGTGCACTCCGACGACCAGCACCTGGTCGTCACCGTCGGCCTCGAGGATATGCTTGTCGTGCACACTCCCGACGCGACGCTCGTGGCCGACCGGTCCCGCGAGGAGGATGTCCGCAGGGTGGTGGCCGAACTCGAGAAACGCGGATGGGCGGAATACTTGTGACGATCGCCTGCCTGGTGCTGGCGGTTTTCGGCGGGGCGGCCCGGGCGGAGGAAAACGCCGCCACGCGGGATGCGGCCTGGCTGGAGCGGCTGCGCCTCTCGGCCGAGGCGCTGCATTGGTCGGACGAGGCCATCCGGCACGAGTGGCGACTGCAGCGCCGCCCCGGAACGGACGAGTGCCGCATCCTCGATCCGAGTGACCGGGTGGTTCGCATGGGAGACGCCGCCACCTGTGCCGCGACGCTCGCCGAACTCGAGGCCACCGGACGGATCAAGCCGGTCCGCGGCCGCACCGTGATCGTGCTCCACGGACTCGGCGAGAGCCGCAGTTCGATGAAGCCGCTCGCGGAACACCTCCGCGCCAGTCTCGAGGCCACGGTGCTCTCGTTCGGCTACGCGAGCACGAAGGCCGTGATCGCCGACCACGGTCGGGCCCTGGCGACGGTCGTGGCCGGCCTGCCGGCAGCCGATCGCATCAGCTTCGTCGGCCACAGCCTCGGCAACCTCGTGGCCCGCAGCTGGATGGGACAGGCCGCCCCCCGCGACCTCGAGCGGCTCGATCGCATGGTGATGCTGGGGCCGCCGAACCAGGGCTCCGACCTGGCACGCATGGCTTCCCGCGTGTGGTTGCTCGCCGCGCTGCCGTCCGGGGCCGCCCGCGACCTCGCCATCGACTGGAAGGCCGTCGCCCCCACGCTACCGATTCCTTCGTGCCCGTTCGGCATCGTCGCCGGCGGCAAGGGGGACGAAGCCGGCTACAGCCGCATCCTCGATGGCGACGACGATGCCGTCGTGCGGGTCGATGAAACGCGACTGGACGGAGCCGATGATTTTCTGCTGGTCCCGATCCAGCATGCCGCCATGATGAAGAGCCCCACCGTGCACGAGGCCGTCACCGCCTTCCTGGCCACGGGCCGGTTTCCCCCGAGTCGCACCGCTTCGGAGCCGGCGCGATGACCACGAGCCCACCGGGGATTCCATGGGGCCGGGTCGCCGGCATCGACTACGGCCGCCGCCGCGTCGGCATCGCGATCTGCGATGCGGCCCGGATCATCGCCAGCCCCTTCGCACTCCACGAGCCCACGGGCGACGACGAGGCCGAGGCCGCGTTCTATCGCCGGCTCGTCCGCGACGAGGAAATCGTGGGCTTCGTCGTCGGCCTGCCGCTCCACGCGGACGGATCCGACAGCAAGATGTCGGTCGAGGCGGAGCGGTTCGGGGGCTGGCTGGCGGCGGCCACCGGGCGGCCCGTGGTCTTTCAGGACGAGCGGTTCACGTCGATCGAAGCGGCCGGCAAACTGGCGGGGCACGGTTTCACGCGGGGCCGCAAGAAGGCCCGCACCGATGCGATTGCGGCCCAGATCGTGCTCTCCGACTGGCTCGAAGCACAGGGTCGGGCTTCGCATCCCATCCCCGCTGCTCCCTCCACCGCCCCCTCCAGGCCTGTGGCCCGCCTCGTCGTGGGCTGCGGCTACCTCGGGAGCCGGGTGGCGGCGCGGTGGGCGGAGGCCGGCGATCGCGTCTGGGCCATCACGCGTTCACCGGCCCGGGCGTCGGAACTGGCATCGCGGGGGCTCGAGCCGATCGTGGCGGACGTCACGCGGCCCGAGACGATCCACGACCTGCCGGACGTAGCGACGGTCTTCTGGGGGGTGGGCTTCGACCGTGACAGCGGCGCGAGCCCGCATGACGTACACGTAGTGGGGCTCACCCGCCTGCTCGATTCCCTGCCGGGCCGGCCGCGGCCGATCCTCTCCAGTTCCACCGGCGTCTGGGGGGACGAGGGCGGCGAAGTGGTCGATGAGACCACGCCGGCCCGCCCCGCCCGTGAGTCGGGCGCTGTCCTCGTGGAGGCAGAGAGCGTGCTCCGCGGCCACCGGCTCGGCCCCGGCGTAGCGCTGCGGTTCGCCGGCCTCTACGGCCCCGACCGCCTGCCACGGCTCGCCGATCTCCAGGCCGGCCGCCCTCTCGCCGTCGATCCCGACACATGGCTCAACCTGATTCACGTCGATGACGCGGCGCGAATCGTCTGCGCCGTCGCCGCGGCCGAGTCTCCCGCGCCGCTCTACGTCGTATCCGACGGCCGGCCGGTGCGGCGGCGCGCTTGGTACGAGCACATTGCCGCCTGCCTCGGGAGCCCGCCGCCGACGTGGGACCCGGCGGCACCGCGGACTCGCGGCGCCGACAAACGAGTCGATTCCTCGCGGCTCTTCCGCGATCTTCCCCTCACGCTCGCGCACCCCGATGCGCTGGCGGCGATCGAGACACTCGTGAGGGATTCCTGAAGGTCGCCCGCTATCGGGACGGCATGGGCTGGAGCCGCGACGCCTCGGTGGAGGGCGGCGTCGTGCGGGCCAGGGAAGCCGTGCCGCCGGCGAGCGCCTTGATGTAGTCGACCGTGACGTTCATCGCCTCGTCGAAATAAAAGTCTCGCTTCACGACCGGCCGCTGCCGCGACTCCGACTCCTCCTCCATTCTCTTCTCCTCGTCGTCGGCCGCCTTGCCCTCGTTCCTCTGCCGGGTGAACTCCGTCTCCACGAGCGAGGTCGTCTTCTCGTCCTTCCGCTTCTTGTAAGCCGCGATGCGGGCAGCCACCTTCGCGAACTCCTCGTTCGCCGCAACGCGGGCCGCCGAACGCTCCCGCAGCACGGCCAGCATGTCGTCGGAAACCGGGCCGGTCGGCTTGAACTCCGCCTGCGCTACCTTGTCAAAGGCGATCGCATGATCGAGGTCCGATTCACCGAACGGCAGGTGAGACGTGATGCTCGGCAGTTCGATG
>CAZONY010000220.1:0-1066 GCA_964581215.1 uncultured Chitinophagaceae bacterium
CCGCTCGATCGAATTGGTCGCCGCCCGGCTGGCCGACGCGATCCTCGAGGGCAAGTCCGAGATCGCAGCCGAGGCGCAGGTATCTGCCGAGGGCGCCGATGCCGGCAGCGACGCGGCGAAGAAGCCGGCTCCCAAGGCCCGCGGCAACGTGAAGCGGGTGGTCCCCAAGCCCCCGAAGGCCTAGTCGCAACCGGAAGGGCCGTCCCGGCCCTTCCGTCCCGGGATGGGGCGAAGCCCGTCGGGACGGGAAGGGTCATGCCCCCGCAGCCCGCGTCGCCGTTGGTCCCCGGGCTTCCGGGAAATCGTTTTCAACTCGTTCGAACCGTCCGAGATCAGGAGTCACGACCATGGCCGAGATAACAGCCGCCACAGTGATGGCCCTCCGCGAGAAGACCGGGCTCCCGATGATGGAGTGCAAGAAGGCGCTCGCCGAGTGCGGCGGCGACACGGAGAAGGCCGTCGAGTGGCTGCGGAAGCAGGGGATCAAGACGCAGGCCCTGCGGGCCGACCGCGAGACCTCCACCGGCCGCCTGGCCGTCTTCACCGACCTCGCCACGGGCGTCGGGACGATGATCGAGCTGAAGTGCGAAAGCGCGCCGGTCGCCAACAGCCCCGACTTCAAGGATCTTGCCAACGACATCGCCAAGACGCTCGCCCTCGGCCCCGGTGCGAAGACGCCGGCCGACCTGCTGGCGCAAAAGAGCTCGATGCACGCCGGGAAGACGCTCGGCGAGCTGAAGGACGACCTCTTCAACCGGATGCGGGAGGTGTTCGACCTGTCGCGAATCCTGCGGATCGACGCCCCGTGTGGCGGCTATGCCCATCACGACGGCTCGAAGGCCGCCCTTGTCGAGGTCGCCGGCAACGTCACCGCCGCCGATGCCGCCGAGGCGGCCAAGGGGGTGGCGATGCACGTCGTGGCGCTGGCCCCGCAGGCGCTTTCCAAGGAAAACCTCGACCCGGCCGTCGTCGAGAAGGAGCGGGAAATCCTCTCGGAGGCGGCCCGCAAGGAAGGCAAGCCGGAGAACATCATCGACAAGATGATTGATGGCCGAATGAAGATCTT
>CAZONY010000220.1:1076-4775 GCA_964581215.1 uncultured Chitinophagaceae bacterium
GTGGGCCAGTTCGCGAAATCCGCCGGCCTCGAGGTCAAGCGGATGGAAAACTGGAAGATCGGTGGATGATCCGCCCTTTCGCCGCGTCCTTTTGAAGCTGTCCGGCGAGAGCTTCGCCCGGCCTGGCGAACGCGGTATCTCCATGCAGGAGGTGCTCCATGTGGCCCAGGAGATGGCCCGGGCGAAGGCGAAGGGGGCGGAGCTGGCCGTCGTCATCGGCGGGGGCAACATCCTCCGCGGCGCCTCCTTCACCGCGGGCAACGCGGGGGTCCAGGAGGCCACCGCCCACTACATGGGCATGCTCGCCACCGTGATCAACGGCCTGGCCCTGCAGGACGCCCTGGAATCCCTCGGCGTGCAGACGCGGCTGATGACGGCGATCCGCATGGATGGCGTGGCGGAGCCCTACATCCGCCGGCGGGCGAAGCGGCACCTCGAGAAGGGCCGCATCGTGATCCTGGCCGCCGGCAGCGGCAGCCCGTTCGTGACCACCGACACGGCGGCCGCCCAGCGGGCGCTGGAACTCGACGCCGACGTGCTCATGAAGGCCACACGGGTGGACGGCGTCTATTCCGACGACCCCGAGAAAAATCCCCACGCCCTCCTCTACCGCGACCTGACGTATCAGCAGGTGCGGGAGCAGAACCTCCGCGTCATGGATGCCACGGCGATCTCGCAGTGCATGGAGCATGCGATGCCGATCCTGGTGTTCAACTATCGCAAGGACGGCGCGATCGAGCGGGCGGTGGCGGGGGAACGGATCGGTACGCGGATCGGCGCGCGGCCCGCCTGACATCGTTCCCCGGAGCGGCATCGGCACCATGAACCAGTCCCGGAGCGACACGTCGCACGCCCCCGTCCACCACTACGCCTGGCCATTGATCATGTGCCTGTGCGGCGTGGACTACTTCAGCACGCTGGGCTACCAGCCGTCGATCGCGTTCGAGGGGGCCGGCACGCTGGCGCCGCTGGCCACCCTCGTGCTCGTCCTGGTCACCCTCTGCGGCGCCCTCCCGATCTACCGGCACGTCGCCGGCGAGACCCCCGACGGCGTCGGCTCGATCGGCATGATCGAGCGGATGTTCCGTGGCTGGGGGGCGAAGCTCGTCGTGCTCGTCCTGATCGGGTTCGCCGCCACCGACTTCGTGATCACGAAGACGCTCTCGGCGGCCGATGCCGCGGCCCACCTCATCTCCAACCCGCTCTACGCCGGCCACGTGCCCGCGTGGATGCAGGGGCAGATGGCGGTGACGATGTTCCTGCTGGTGATGCTCGGGGCGATGTTCTTGAAGGGCTATGGCGAGGTCGTGGGGCTGGCGACCGTGCTCGTGATCGCCTTCCTCGGGCTCTCGTTCGTCGTCGTCGCCGCCGGGCTCATCTACCTCGTCGGCCACCCCACGCTCCTGCCGCACTGGATCGGCGAGATCACGTCGGGCACCTACCACCTCGAGCACGCACCGCTCTCGGGCAGCGGGCCCCTGGTGGCGATGGGGATCGCGGTGCTCGTGTTTCCGAAGCTCGCCCTCGGCCTCTCGGGATTCGAGACGGGTGTGCTCCATATTCATCTCGTCAAGGGAACCGACGCCGATCTCGACGACCAGGCCGCCCGCATCGCCAACACGCGGCGCATGCTGCTGGTCTCCGCGGTCATCATGTCGTTCTTCCTCGTGGGCTCGTCGCTCGTCACCGGCACCAACACGCTGATTCCGGCCGAGGAACTGCGGCTGGAGCCGGTGAAGGGGAAGGCCATGGACCGGGCGCTGGCCTACCTGGCCCATGGCGAGAGCCCCCACCCGATCTGTCCGTTCTTCGGCGCTGTGTTCGGCACGGTCTATGACATCAGCACGATCCTCATCCTCTGGTTCGCCGGGGCCTCGGCGATGGGGGGGCTGCTCAACATGGTGCCGCGGTACCTGCCCCGCTATGGCATGGCGCCAGAATGGGCCGGCGCCTACCGGCCGCTGGTGATCGCGTTCACGGTCATCAACCTGGTCGTCACGCTCGCCTTCCGGGCCGACGTCTCGGCGCAGGGGGGGGCCTATGCCACCGGCGTGCTCGTGCTCATGACCAGCGCCTGCGTCGCCTCGTTCGTCCACGAGATGCGGCGCAAGCCCGAGCCGCACCGCGGCCTGGCGCTCGAGGCCCAGCGGCTCGGGTTCGGCCTGATCATGGTGGTCTTCATCTACACGACGATCGCCAACATCCTGGAACGCCCCGACGGCATCATCATCGCCTCGATCTTCATCGCCTGCGTGTTGATGATCTCGTTCAACTCGCGGTTCTGCCGCAGCGACGAATTGCGGCTCAAGGAGTTTCGGTTCGCCGACGACGCCGACCGCATGCTTTGGACCGACATCCTCGTGGAAGGAGCCTTTCGCGTCCTCGTGCCGCACCGTCCGGGGAGCCGATCGCTCGCCGACAAGGAGGCGGAGATCCGCCGCAAACACCGGATTCCCGAGAGTGTGCCGATCGTGTTCCTGGAGGTGCACTATGGCGACGTGAGCGAGTTTGAAAACTCGCCCGTCATCTCGGCCCGCCAGGAGGGGACGCGGTTCGTGATCGTCGCCCGGGACGTCGTCTCCGTGTCGCACACGATCGCGCAGCTGGCGATGGAGATGACGAAGGGCGGCGCCCCGCTCGACATCATCTTCGGCTGGAGCAAGGGGGGGAGCCTCAAGCTCGCGCTCGACTACGTGCTTTTCGGCCAGGGCGATATCCCCAACCGCGTCGTCGATCTGCTCGACTCGGCGATGCCCGACCCTGCCAAGCGACCCACGGTGATCGTCGGCTGACGCCGCCGCTTGCCTCGGCCGGAAGCGCCCTGCCAGAATCGTCGTCCGGTCGCCATGGTCGGACGACCCGTTCCCCAAGGAGCCCGTGCGATGCCCGCTGACGACATCCTGCTCGATGCCGAGGAACGCATGGAGAAGGCGGTGGAGGTGTTTCGCCACGCCCTCACCGGCATCCGTACCGGGCGGGCCAACCCCGGTCTGGTCGATACGCTGAAGGTGGAGGTCTACGGTTCGCCCACGCCGATCAAGTCGCTGGCCAGCGTCGGCGCGCCCGAGCCCAATCAGATCGTGGTGCGGCCGTTCGACCCCGGCACCATCAAGGACATCGAGAAGGCGATCCACGCGGCTGATCTGGGCCTCAATCCGCAGAGCGACGGCCGCCTCATTCGGATCACGATCCCCGCGCTCTCGACCGACGTCCGCCGCAAGATGTCGGCCCGCGGGTGGCGATCCGCAACGTGCGCCGTGACGCCAACAAGGCGGCCGACACCGAGAAGGCGGACGGCGGCATGACGGAGGACGACGTCGAATCGACGAAGGAAGACGTTCAGGAACTGACCAAGACATTCGAGACCCGGGTCGGCGACCTCGCCAAGGCGAAGGAAGCCGAAGTGATGGAGCAGTAGCGCGGGGGGAGGCAACGGGGGCAGCGTGCAGCCATCAGAGCCGATGCCGGTCGTCATCGACGGCCTCGTGAAGCGGTATGGCCGGCGGACGGTGCTCGACCGCGTGTCGCTGGAGGTGCCCCCGGGCATCACGGGCCTCGTGGGCCCCAACGGGGCCGGCAAGAGCACGCTCGTGCGGGCGATCCTCGGCCTGGTGCGGCTGGCGGCGGGAGGCGTCAGGGTGTTCGGGCTCGACCCGCTCCTCCATCCGCGGCAGGTGCGGCAGCTCGTGGGCGTCGTGC
>CAZONY010000221.1:0-4767 GCA_964581215.1 uncultured Chitinophagaceae bacterium
CCGCGGTGGTTCTACTACCTCGCGCTGGCCTCGCTCGCCGGTGTCGTGTGGGCGATGCGGCGGCTGGAGGATTCGCGACTCGGCCGTGCCTGGGTGGCGGTTCGCGAGGATGAACTGGCGGCCGAGGCCATGGGCATCTCGGCGACGCGGGTCAAGCTCTCCGCCTTCGCGATGTCGTCGGCCGTGGCTGCTTTGGCCGGCTGCCTGTATGCCGCCAGCCTGTCGACCACGGCCGATCCCAACGCTTACGACTTCAACCGCTCGATCCTCGTGCTCTGCGCGGTGATCCTCGGCGGCCTGGGGAGCATTCCCGGGACGCTTCTCGGAGTGGCGATCCTGGTCGGCTTCGACACGGTGCTCGCCCCATGGGCCGATTCACTGATCCAGGAGATGAACGTCAATCCCGGCGGCTGGAGCCTGCTCTCCTTCAGCGGTTGGCGGCTGGCGATCTTCGGGCTGGCGCTGGTGCTCGTGATGCGGTACCGGCCCGAGGGGCTCATCCCGTCGCGACGGCTGGCGGCCGAACTCCATGACGAGTTGCACGGAGGCCCGCGATGAAGTCTCGCGACCCGGTTGCGGCCGCCGACATCCCCCTCCTCGACATCGACCGGATGTCGATGCGGTTCGGCGGCCTCGTTGCCGTCTCCGATCTGGACCTCGACGTGCAGGAGGGGCGGATCGTGTCGCTCATCGGCCCGAACGGCGCCGGCAAGACGACCGCCTTCAACTGCGTCAGCGGCATCTATTCGCCCACGGGCGGTTCGGTGCGTTTCGAAGGGCACCGTCTCTCGCAGTCCTTCGGCCCGCGGGTGCTCTGGACCGCGGTGGGCGTGGGGCTGCTCGTCGGCCTGCTCACGGCGGCCGCCGCCGTCGATGTGGATCGGCTCTGGCTGGCCGTGGTGAAACGCGGCATGGCGACCGACGAGCCCTTTACGTTCGAGACGGTGGGGCGGCGGCTGCGGGGCTACTTCCGCGCGGAACTGGCCATCGACCGGATGGCGGGCAAGTGGCGGGTGGTGAGCGCCGACGGACGCGACGTGTTGGCGATCCGACGCACCCTCGCCGACGCCCAGGCCGTTCGCAACCAATTGCAGGCGGCGGTCACGGCGCGGCGGGCCGGCCCCGGCACGATCCCCGACGTCACCGACATGGCCGACGCCGGAGCTGCCGGTCCGCCTCAGACCCTCATCGCCGACGACATCCTCGACCGGCTGGCGGCCGGGAAGGCGTGGGTGCGGATCCGAGGCTGGACGGGGCTCCTCGCCGGCGGGCTGCTCGGAGCCGCCGGCACGATCGCCGTCTGGCGGCGGGGCCGGCGGGCACCGCACATGGTCGCCCGCGCCGGCATTTCCCGAACCTTCCAAAACATCCGGCTCTTCGGCAACATGACCGTGCTGGAAAACGTTCTCGTCGGCCTCGACCGCTCGATCCCGGGAGGCGTTCTGGCGATGCTCCTGCGGGCACCGGCCAACCGGCGGGGCGAGGAGATGGCGCGGACCCGGGCCGGAGAGGCCCTGGAGTTCGTCGGCCTCGGGCAGGCGGCCAACCGGATCGCCGGAGAACTGTCGTACGGCGACCAGCGGCGGCTGGAGATCGCCCGGGCGGTTGCCACCGGTGCGCGGTTGATCCTGCTCGACGAGCCCGCCGCCGGCATGAACCCGGCCGAGGCGGAGGAACTGGCCAGGCTCATCGAGCGGATTCGCGATCGCGGCGTGACGGTCTTGCTGATCGAGCACCACATGAACGTCGTGATGCGGATCAGCGACCGCGTTGCCGTGCTCGACCATGGCGTGAAGATCGCCGAATGCACGCCCGCCGAGGTGCGTCGGGATCGCCAGGTGATCGAGGCCTACCTGGGATCCGAAGCGTGAGGAAGCCGCGATGCCGCTGTTGGAAGTGAACGACCTGCAGGCGGCCTACGGGCCGATCACCGCCCTCCACGGCGTGTCGCTCGACGTGGACGACGGGGAACTCGTGGCCGTCATCGGCGCCAATGGCGCCGGCAAGACAACGCTCCTGATGGCGATCTCCGGCGTCGTGCCCGTGCGCGGTGGCGAGGTGCTCTATCGCCGTCGCCCCATCAATGGCCTTCCTCCGCACGAGATCGTGCGGCTGGGCATCGGCCAGTGTCCCGAAGGGCGCCGGATCTTTCCGCGGCTGACCGTCCGGGAGAACCTGGAACTCGGCGGCTTCACGCAGCGGGACAGATGGCAGGTGAGGCGGGACATCGCCGAGGCCTGCGAACTCTTTCCGGTGCTCGGCACCCGGATGACGCAGTTGGCCGGCACGCTTTCCGGTGGCGAGCAGCAGATGCTGGCCTTGGGGCGGGCGCTCGTCGGTCGGCCGAAACTCCTCCTCCTCGACGAGCCGTCGCTGGGCCTGGCGCCGCTGGTCGTCAGGCAGATGTTCGACGTGATCGGGTCGCTGGCCTCGCGAGGCATCGCCGTGGTTCTCGTCGAGCAAAATGCCCGGGCAGCGCTGGCCCTGGCCGCTCGGGCCTGGGTGCTGGAAACCGGTCGCGTGACGCTGGCGGGAACGGGCGCCGAACTGGCCGCCGATCCGCGGGTGCGGGCCGCGTATCTGGGTGAGTGACCCGTGCCGCAGGCTTCAGCCTGCGAATGGGGCTTCCTTCGCCTCGCGTCCCGCCACGATGTCGAGGATCGCGGCGCCGTAGTCGGCCAGCCGCTTCTCGCCGATGCCCCGGCAGCGGAGCAGGGCCGCCGGCGAGGCGGGCTTCTCCCGGGCGATCGCCCGCAGGGCCTTGTCGTCGAAGATCGTCCACGCCGGCTTGCCACGGGCGTCGGCCACGCGGCGACGCCAGGTCCGCAGCCGCTCGAAGAGGTCACGATCGACGCCGCTCCAATCGTCCGCGTCGGCTTTGGCCGTCTTGGTGCGGCCCGCCCGGGGCTGGAGCAGCACCACCTGCCGCTCCCCCCGCAGCACCTCCCACGATCGCGCGTTGAGGGCCACCACCGGCCGGTCGCCGCCACTGCGGCCGAGCAGGTCTTGGTCGAGCAGTTGATGCACGAGATTTTCGGCGGCTCGCTGATCGAACGTGGTCAGCAGGCCGTAGGTGGAAAGCCGCTCGTGGCCGTGCCGAGCGACGCCGTCGGTCTTGGCGCCGCGCAGCACCTCGCAGACGTGCCGCACGCCGAACCGTTCGCCGACCCGGGCCACGCAGGAGATGATCTTCTGCGCGACGACGGTCGAGTCGGGCAGGCTTTCCGTCTCCTCGAGGCAGACATCGCAGGCGCCGCAGTTCGCCGGGGCGTAGGGCTGCCCGAAATACTCCGAGAGGGCGGCGTGGCGGCAGCGGGCCGCCTGCGCGTAGCGACGCATGGCGTGCAGGTGCTCCACCGTCGAGGCGAGCAGTCGGCCGGCCTCCTCCGCGTCGAGTCGGGATTCCTCGATGCTCTTGCGGACGAGCGACTCCCAGCTGAAGACGTCGGCCGACGAGTAGAGCAGCACGCACTCGGCCGCGAGGCCATCGCGACCGGCCCGCCCCGTCTCCTGCTGGTAGGCCTCGAGGCTCTTGGGGAGCGAGGTATGAAGCACGAGTCGAACGTTCGAGCGATCGATCCCCATTCCAAAGGCGACCGTCGCCACCACCACGTCGATCGTCTCCCGGGCGAAGGCCTCCTGCGTGGCATGGCGTTCCGAGGCGTCGAGGCCGGCATGGTACGGCCGGGCGAGGATGCCCTCGGCGGCCAGGCGCGCCGCCAGATCCTCGGTCTCCCGGCGGGAGATGCAGTAGACGATCGAGGCCTCCCCACGGTGTCGACCGAGGATTTCCAGCGTCTGCCCGATGCGGTCGGTCCGCGGCACGACGCGATAGACGAGGTTTGGCCGGTCGAACGTACCGACGAGGATCTCCGGATCGCGGAGGTTCAGCTGGGCGGCGATATCCTGCCGCACGCGGGGCGTGGCCGTCGCGGTGAAGGCATGCACGCTGGCCGACGGAAACCGCTCCCGGAGCGTGGCCAGCTGGCGGTATTCCGGGCGGAAGTCGTGGCCCCAGTGGCTGATGCAATGGGCCTCGTCGACCGCGAACCGCTTCACGCCCACCCGGGCCAGGAGGTCGAGCAGGCCCGTGTTCATGAGTCGCTCTGGTGCGGCGAAGAGCAGCCGCAACTCGCCGGCGACCAGCCGATCGCGAATCCGCTGCCGCTCCTCCTGCTCCATGCCGGCGTAGAGGGCCGCCGCCGGATAGCCGATCGAGTCCAGGGAATCGACCTGATCCTTCATGAGGGCCACCAGCGGCGAGATGACGACGTCGGTCGTCTCGCCCACCAGCGGCGGAAGCTGGTAGCAGAGGCTCTTGCCCCCGCCGGTGGGCATCACGACCAGCGAATCACGCCCCGCGAGGGCCGCCGCGATCGCCTCTGCCTGGAGGGGGCGGAGCGTGTCGAATCCCCACCAGCGGCCGAGCACCTCCGCGATCCGGGCATCGACGCGCGACTCGGCGGCGGTCTCAGTCTGCTCCTGCACGGCCGGCTCCTTCACGGGGGCCGACAGGATAGCAGAGGCCAGCGGTTTCGGCGGCGAATCTGGTCAGTCGGCGTTGATCGAGTACACGACCGCCGGGCCGATACGCAGGATGCCGACGAACTCGTACCAGCCCTTGGTGAGTGGGTTGGGCTGCGGCATGTCGCGGGAGTTGAGCCGCACCTCGTCGTACCGATCGCCCCAGGTGCCGCGGAGGTCGACTGCCGCCAGCCGCTGAAACACGATGCGCGCGGGGCCGCCGTCGGTCTCGAGGTCGAACAG
>CAZONY010000222.1:0-979 GCA_964581215.1 uncultured Chitinophagaceae bacterium
GGGACGTGAACTACGTCGTGCAGGACGGTGAGGTGGTGATCGTCGACGAGTTCACCGGCCGCCTGATGCCGGGCCGCCGCTGGTCCGACGGCCTGCACCAGCCTGTCGAGGCCAAGGAGGGGGTGAGGGTCAAGGAGGAATCGCAGACGCTCGCCACCGTCACGCTCCAGAACTTCTTCAAGCTCTACGACAAGCTGGCCGGCATGACCGGCACGGCGATGACCGAGGCCACCGAGTTCTGGAAGATCTACAAGCTCGACGTGATCGCGATTCCTCCGAACCGCGGTCTCCAGCGGATCAATCATCCCGACGTCATCTACCGCACCGAACGGGAGAAGTGGATCGCCGTCGCCGACGAGGTCGAGCGGATCAACCGCTGGGATACGCTCGCGCTCACCGACGGCTCGTGGCGCATGGGCACGCTGGTGAAGGAATCCGAGGCGGGCTACGAGTTTCAGCCCAAGGGGGAGAAGACGACGGAGTCCATCCCGCGGACGAAGGTGAAGGAGATCCAGCGCAAGGGGCTGCCCGTGCTCGTGGGCACCGTCTCCATCGAGAAGAGCGAGCGGCTTTCGCACCTCCTCGAGAAGCGGGGCGTGGCCCATCAGGTGCTCAACGCCAAGCAGCACAAGCGGGAGGCCGAGATCATCGCGCAGGCCGGCCGGCTGGGCGCCGTCACGATCGCCACCAACATGGCCGGCCGCGGCACCGACATCATCCTGGGAGGCAATCCCGACACGCTCGCCTGGGCGAAACTTCAGGACGTCTACCCCACGCGTCTCGACGTGCCGAAGGCGGAGTGGGACGCGCTGGTCGCCGAGATCGCCGCCCGCGAAAACATGAAGCCCGAGGGGGAGCAGGTCCGCGGCATGGGCGGCCTGCAGATCGTCGGCACCGAGCGGCACGAGGCCCGCCGGATCGATCTCCAGCTTCGCGGCCGTTGCGGTCGGCAGGGTGACCCCGGCTCGAGCCGGTTCTT
>CAZONY010000222.1:989-2420 GCA_964581215.1 uncultured Chitinophagaceae bacterium
GGCGGCGGAAGGGGGTTTACGGCCTCCGGCAGAAGATGCTCGACGGGCAGCCCTGCCGGGACCTGATCATGGAAATGGTGGACCGGCAGATCGACCGGAACATCGGCAGCTTCCTCGACCGGGACTACGGCTCGCAGACGTATGCCGCCTGGGCCTCCGACCACCTCTCCTGCGAACTCGACGGGAAAGATTTCCGGGGACTGTCGCCGGAGGAGGCGGAACGGCTCGCCGTCGACGAGGCGGTCAGGCAGTCGGAGGCACAGATCTTCGATGCCGTCGAGGAAAATCTGCCGGCGGGGGAGGAGGAAAGCGAGTGGAACTGGTCGGCCCTGGCCTCGTTCGCCAACGTCCGCTGGAAGCTGTCGGTCAATGATCGCGAACTGAAGCGGGTGGGCCGGAGCGGGGTGGCCGAGTTCCTCCAGGAGCGGGCCCGTGACGCGATCCACCGGTTGGAGTTCGAGGAGGGGCGGCGGTTCCTCGCTCCCGACTTTGGCGTGCGGACCGCCGCCGGCTGGACGGAATGGCGGTTCGGGAGGCCGGTCGAAGGCCGGGAGACTCCGGCCGGCGAGGCCGATGGCATCGACACCGCGGCCTTCAAGGAAGCCGTCCGCCGCACCGCCCGCACCGCCTACGACCTCCGCGTGAACCAATACGGCGATTCGATGTCGCGGATGGAGCGGGCGGTGGTGCTGCAAATTCTCGACAACGCCTGGAAGGATCACCTCCTGGCGATGGATCACCTGCGGGCGAGCGTGGGCCTCCGGGGCTACGCCCAGGTCGATCCCAAGGTGGAGTACAAGCGCGAGGGAATGCGGACGTTCGATCTCATGTGGCAGGGCATCGACGAGCGCGTGGTCGACATCGTCTACCGGATAGAGCAAGTCGAGGATGGCTCGATGCGCAGCGCCTTCCGCGAGACGGCCGCGATCCACGAGGAGGCACCGACGGCGACACTGCCCGCGGCTGGCGGCCAGCCCGTCCCCGACCAGCCTCCGGCCGATGCCCCGCGCGAGCCGATCCGTAACTTCGGGGAGAAGGTCGGTCGCAACGATCCCTGCCCGTGCGGCAGCGGCCGAAAGTTCAAGAACTGCTGCGGTAAGTCGAGCAGCGTCGCGACGGGATGAACGTCGCCCCTTCCCTGCGGCGATGCTCCTGAACGTTCTCTATACGATCGTCGTGGTCATCGCCCTGCCATGGGTGGCCTGGCGGAGGCTGGGGGGTGGGCGGCCGGTGGCGGCGCCGTGGACGCGGCTGACCGGCGCGATCCGTCCCTTGGCCCGCACGTCGGCGCCGCGAATCTGGATGCACGGCGTGAGCGTGGGGGAGGTGCAGTTGCTCGCGGGGCTGGCGCACGAGCTCCACCGGCAGGCCGCGACCACCGGCCGAACCATCGACTGCGTGATCTCGAGTTCGACGACGACCGGGCTGGAA
>CAZONY010000222.1:2430-4746 GCA_964581215.1 uncultured Chitinophagaceae bacterium
TATGCAGGAGCGAATCGTCGAACTGGCCCAGGCCGACCCGGCGTTCTTTCCCACCGCCATCAGCCTGATCGCTCCTGGAGCCGGGGAACTCGCCCCCGAGGCACTGCACCTGCTCGAACTGGCCGCCACCCGGTTCGGCCCGGACCGGGCGTTCCCCTGCCCGCTCGATTTCACCTGGGCCGTCGGCCGCGTGCTCGACCGCGTCGCCCCCGCCATGCTCGTCCTCGGGGAACTCGAACTGTGGCCCACCATGCTCGCGGCTGCCCGCGCCCGCGGCATTCCGATCATCGTCGTCAATGGCCGGATGAGCGAGCGCAGCTTTCGCGGGTATCGCCGGCTCGCGCCGCTCGCCCGGCGGATGCTCGGCCGCACGAGCCTCGTCATCGCCCGCTCGCCGGCCGACGGCGGGCGATTCACGGCGCTCGGGGCTCCCGCCGTGGTCGCGGCGGGCTCGATGAAGTTCGACGGCGTGGCGGGCGATCGCAACGACCCCAACGTGCTGCGGCTTCGCCGGCTCGCCGGCATTCCCGACGACGCGATCGTCTTCCTCGCGGGCAGCACGCAGGCTCCCGAGGAGCAGCTCGCGATCGAGGCCTTTCGCGCCCTGGCCGACGCGTTTCCCCGGCTGCGGCTCGTGCTGGTGCCCAGGCACGTCGAACGCACGCCCGAGATCGCCGCGCTGCTCGCTGCCGGCGGCCTGGCGTGGCAGCAGCGCAGCCGTCTGGATGCGGACGGGCCCGACCCGGCCGCCCGCGTTCTGCTGGTGGACACGACGGGCGAACTGGGGTGGTGGTGGGGCACCGCCGCGATCGCCTTCGTGGGAGGCAGCCTCGACGGGAGGCGGGGCGGACAAAACATGATCGAGCCGGCCGCCTACGGAGCGGCCGTGGCCTTCGGTCCGCACACCCGCAATTTCAAGGACGAAGTGCGGACGCTGCTGGAGGCCGAGGCCGCGCAGCTGGTGCACGACGGCAACGCGCTGACGGCGTTCGTCCGGCGGTGCCTGGCCGACCCCGACTTCGCCGCGGCCCTCGGCCACCGTGCCGCGGCCCTCGTCGCATCGCAGCGGGGCGCGCGGTCCGCCACGGCCGCCTTGATCCTCGATCGGCTCGGTGCTCCGCCCCGATCGGCGGACGACGTGCGCCGGTGAGGGGCTGCCCCTGGCCTGCCACCGAAAGATCCCGCGATCGGGAGGTTCGGGGTTGCCCGTGCCCCGAGAGCCGGCGTTGCTGGCCAGCGCAGGCAAGGATGCCGAAAGCGCCGCCAGCAGCGAGAGAGCGGAGGACAGGATGTCCGGAGCGAACGTCCGGCGACGGCGCACGGGCAACCCCGAACCGGCGCCAGCAAGCGAACGCCAGCTGTCCGTGGAAAAAGTCATCCATGACCTTTTTCCACTTGGTCGACTCGGGAAACGCCGAGGGTTTCCCGAGTCGACGGCCGTCGCATCCTGCTCTGGCAGACGTGTTGCACACTCTGCCAGGGGCCCCGGTTGCCGATTTCGCCTGTGTTTCCGATACTCATGGCCCTCATGTCCGGCGGGCTTCGCCGCCGGGTTTCGCTTTCCCGTCTTCAGGTACGAGGCACTTCCGTGGCAGCAGGCAAATTTCTCTTCACGAGCGAGTCGGTCAGCATGGGTCATCCGGACAAACTCTCCGACCAGATTTCCGACGGCGTGCTCGACGCCTACCTCGCCCAGGATCCGATGAGCCGGGTGGCCTGCGAGACGATGGTCACGACGGGTCTGGCGGTCGTGGCGGGCGAGATCACCTCCCGTGGTACGATCGACTACCAGCAGGTCGTCCGCGACGTGATCCGCGACGTCGGCTACACCGACGACGAGATGGGCATCGCCGCCGATACCTGCTCGGTGCTGGTGGCGGTCGGCAAACAGTCGGGCGACATCGCCATGGGCGTGAACGACGACGCATCTTCTGGCAAGGACATCGGGGCTGGCGACCAGGGGCTGATGTTCGGCTACGCGTGCAACGACACCCCCGAACTGATGCCGCTCCCCATCGCCTTGTCCCACCGGATCCTCAACAGGCTCGCCGAGGCCCGCAAGAAGGGCCGCGTGGACTGGCTCCGGCCCGATTCCAAGAGCCAGGTCACGATCGAGTTCGAGGGACACCGGCCCGTGCGGGTCGATACGGTCGTCGTGTCCACCCAGCACGCTCCTCACGTGGACAATGCCGAGATCCGCGACTACGTGATCAGCCAGATCATCGCACCGGAGTTGCCGGCCAATCTCGACACCTCCAACATCACCTACCACATCAACCCCACCGGGCGGTTCGTGGTGGGCGGCCCGCACGGCGA
>CAZONY010000223.1:0-1541 GCA_964581215.1 uncultured Chitinophagaceae bacterium
CCGCCCGCAGTTCTACTTCCGCACGACCGACGTCACCGGCTCGACCAAGCTGCTCGGCGGCGTCGAGATGTGCTCGCCGGGCGACAACGTGAAGATGGAGGTCGAGCTCATGGTGCCGATCGCCATGGACGACGGCGTCCGCTTCGCCATCCGCGAGGGTGGAAAGACGGTGGGCTCGGGCGTCGTGACGAAGATCCTCGACTGATGGAGTCCGGGGTGCGCCCCGGAGGCACTGGAATCCGGGGTCACAGCCCCGGGACGAGAAACCTTGGACGCCGGGCCCCGGAGCGATTCGGGGCCCGGCTGACACAGGGGCGTAGCTCAACTGGCAGAGCGCTGGTCTCCAAAACCAGAGGTTGCGAGTTCGATCCCCGCCGCCCCTGCTTGACGCGGGCAAAGAGAACATCCATGGCAGGAACATCTGAACGACAACTCGAAGGCGGCCTGTGGCGTGAGCTGCTGAGGACCGGCGTCTACAAGCGGTCCCAGGGGCGGGTTGCGCGGCAACTGACCTTCGCCGCGCTGGCGGGCACGCTGGCCGTTGCGGTGTGGAGGCTGTCCCAGTTTCTGCCGGTGTGGTTGGCCGCACCGGGGGGGCAGTCGCCCGATATCGGAGTGGTCCGGTTTCTCGTGCCCGGGCTGCTGCTGGCCGCCGGCACCTGGCTGTGCTTCCGCATCGTGAACGTGCCGCGGTTCGCCGATTTCCTGATCGCGGTGGAGTCCGAGATGGCGAAGGTGTCCTGGCCGACGCTCGACCAGGTGATTCGCAGTTCGGTCGTGATCATCTTCCTGATGTTCGCGTTGGCGGGAATCCTGGCCGCCTACGATCTCTTCTGGTGGTTTGTGCTTCGTTCCCTCCAGGGAACGGGCTGAGCTCAATAGTCGCACCCTCCCTTTCGCCACGACACGCCCATGACCCACGCTTCACCCGAAGAATCCTTCGAGCCTCACGACCAGCGAACCGGTTCGGAGACGCCGTCGCCGGAGCAGTCCGTCGCCGACGACGACGATGGCGCGCCCATCGAGGTGGCCGACCCGTTTTCGGGCAGCGAAGACGCGGCCCCGGTCGAGGAGGCCGCCGAAGCGCGGGAGGCCGCGAAGCCTGTCGGTGACATGAAGTGGTACATCCTCAAGGTGCAGAGCAACCGGGAGGATTCGATCCGGGATGCCCTCCTGCGGCGGATCTCCATGCAGGGCATGGAGCGGTGGTTCGGGGAGGTCATCGTGCCCAAGGAGCAGGTCACCGAGTTCAAAAGTGGCAAAAAACGCGTGGTTTGGCGAAAGCTCTACCCCGGATACATCCTCGTGCACATGATCTTGAACGACGAAACCTGGTACCTCGTGCGGGAGACCGGCGGCATCGGTGACTTCACCGGGTCGGCTGGTCGGCCCAGCCCGATGCCCCAGCAGGACGTCGACAAGCTCCTCCATAAGACGGAAGAGAAGGCGGCCGAGGCTCCCCGACTGAAGATCGCCTTCAAGAAGGGGGACCGGGTCAAGATCAACGAGGGTACGTTCGAGAATTTCGAGGGCGAGGTCGA
>CAZONY010000223.1:1551-4745 GCA_964581215.1 uncultured Chitinophagaceae bacterium
ATCTTCGGTCGATCGACGCCCGTCGACATCGAGTACTGGCAGATCGAAACGGTGTGATGTTCGGGCCGCGCGGCTGACGAATCAGGTACGACTGGAACCGGAAAGCGAATCGAGACAGGAATCCGACGATGGCGAAGCAGATGGTGGGACAGGCGAAGTTTCAGGTGCCGGGCGGGCAGGCGACTCCCGCGCCGCCGGTGGGCACGTCGCTCGGCCGGTTCGGCATCAACCTGGGCCAGTTCGTGCAACAGTTCAACGACCGCACCCGCGAGGCCGCCGGAATGGCGATCCCGGTGGTGGTCACGGTGTACAACGATCGGTCTTTCGAATTCATCACGAAGAGCCCCCCGGCGGCGGCCCTGCTCAAGAAGGCCGCCGGGCTCGCCAAGGGCTCCGGCGTGCCGAACAAGGAGAAGGTCGGCAAGGTCACCCGCGCCCAGGTGGAGGAGATCGTGCGGCTCAAGGGAGCCGACCTGAATGCCCGTGATGCGGATCACGCCTGCCGCATGGTCGAGGGCACGGCCCGTAGCATGGGAATCACCGTTGAGGGCTGATTCCAGTCGTTCATTCACCCATCGAACCAACAACGCCCCCCGAACCGAGGATCATTGCCGTGCCTCTCACCAAGCGCATGAAGGCTGCCACCGCTGCAAAGCCACAGTCCGATGCCCCGCTTCCGCTCGCCGAGGCGGTGGCCGTGCTGAAAAAGTTTCCGCCGACCAAGTTCGACCAGACCGTCGAAATCCACGTTCGGCTCGGGATCGACCCGAAGCAGGCTGACCAGATCGTCCGCGGTTCGCTCTCGTTGCCCCACGGCATCGGCAAGGCGAAGCGGGTCGTGGTGTTCGCCAAGGGCAACCTCGCGGACGACGCCAAGGCGGCGGGCGCCGACGCCGTCGGCGCCGACGAACTCGCCAAGAGGATCAAAGAGGGCTGGACCGATTTCGACGTCTGCATCGCGGCGCCCGACGTCATGGGGCTGGTGGGGCCGCTCGGCAAGGTGCTCGGCCCCCGTGGGCTGATGCCCAGCCCCCGCGCGGGCACGGTCACGGCCGACATCGCCAAGACGGTGGCCGAGTACAAGGCCGGTAAGGTGGAATTCCGAAACGACCCCACCGGCATCGTTCACGCGGTCGTCGGAAAGCTGAGTTTCGACGCCGCCAAACTCGCCGACAACATCCGTGCCTTCATCGATTACATCGTTTCCCTGCAGCCCGCGAGCGTCCGTGGTCAGTATGTCCGGAGCATCTCGATCTCGGCGACGATGTCGCCCGGCGTGATGGTTGCCGGCTGATCCCTTCGCGTTCCCTCCCAGGTTTTGAGTCCCTCCCATGAGCAAAGTCATCAAAAACATGCTGACCGACGACCTCAAGTCGCGGCTCGCCGATGTCGGCGAGGCGATCGTCGTCAGCCTCGGTCGTCTCGATGCCCAGCGCACCACCGAACTGCGGCAGGCGCTGCGGAAGAAAAACATCCACCTTCAGCTGGTGAAAAACAGCCTGGCCCGTCGGGCCACGGCCGGTACGCCGCTGGCTGCGGCCTTCGAAAAAACGGAAGGCATGCTCGCGATCGCCTGGGGCGGAGAGGACGTCGTCGATCTTGCCAAGGAGCTCGACCGGCTCTCCGGCGTGAAGGACTTCGAGGGCTTCGAGTGCCGGGGTGGGGCCCTTGACGGAGCCCGCTTGGAAGCGGCCGACGTCAAACGGGTGGCCAAGTGGCCCACCCGGGCAGAGCAGCTTTCCATTCTGTCGGGGCAGATCGTCGGTCTGGCATCGACCCTGGCGGGCCAGATCGTGTCGGCCGGCGGTACGCTGGCCGGGCAGATTTCCTCCCGTGCCGACGACCTGGAAAAAGCGGCTGGGGGCGGGGGTGGAGCCGGCTAGCCTGTGGGCCGGCATCTTGGCAAGCGGAATTTTTGGCCGGGGCTTCACTCGGCGGCGGTTCGTGGTAAGACATAGGGCTCTTCCCGCCCAATTCACAAACCAATTCACCCGGGCGGTCGCATCCGCGGCCGTCCGTCAATTTCGAAGGAAAGGGATCTCGAGCGATGGCAACGGCTGAAGCAACACGTGAATTCTCCACTGAAACCCGGGACCTCGGCGACCGGATCGTCGGCCTCACGCTGAAGGCGGCGAAGGAATTGTCCGACTACCTCGATGAGGTTCATGGCATCAAGCCGGCCGCCGGCGGCGCGGTCGTGATGGCTGCTCCGGGTGGCGGTGGTGGTGCGGCCGGTGGCGGCGAGGCTGCTGCCGAGAAGACCGACTTCGACGTCGTCCTCGAGGCCTTCGGTGACAACAAGATCGGTGTCATCAAGGTGGTGCGTGCTGCGACCGGGTTGGGCCTCAAGGAGGCCAAGGACATGGTCGAGGGCGCCCCCTCCAAGGTGAAGGAAGGCATTTCCAAGGCCGACGCCGAGAAGCTCAAGAAGGAGCTCGAGGAAGCTGGTGCCAAGGTCTCGCTGAAGTAAAAACACGCTGAAACACCGACTGGCTTCCCGGGCCTTGGCGGCCCGGGAAGCAGTTTGGTATAGTTTTTGCGTGCGCGGCCCGCCTCGTTCTTTGCTGTCCTTCCTGCTGTTCGTCCCGGTGTGATCTGACCGTTCGCGGCATCATCGCCCGGGCGCTGGTCGCTGACTCCCCCCAATCCTTTCGAGGAGTGTCTCGTCAATGGCAACTCGCGCCGTTCGCCGCCTCCAGCCCACCGAAGTCCGTCAGTTCGGAAGCCGCCGCGCCAGTCACGTCATTCCTGATCTCACCGAGATTCAGACGCGGTTCTACGAAGCGTTTCTGCAGTACGACGTCGCTTCCAACAAGCGCAAGGATCAGGGCATCGAGGGCGTGCTCCGTGAGATCTTTCCGATCGAGAGTTACGACAAGACCGTCAAGATCGAGTATCTCCGGTACGAACTCGGCAAGCCGCGTTACACGCCCGACGAGTGTCGGCAGTTGCGGCTCACCTACGGGCGGCCGCTGCGGGTCTGGCTGCGGCTGACTCGCGAGCAGCCGATCGAAGAGGAGGTCTATCTCGGCGACGTGATGGACCCGGCGCTCGACTTCGCGGTCGTCGCCTCGCCCGTCGAGGGCGAGCCGCTCGAGATCCGCGACGGGCCGGTCGAGGACGGCGAGGCGGTGCTCGCGTGGGGGTTTCCGCAGGGGCGCCGGCGGATCGCGTTCTCCTCGGGCACGGTCCGG
>CAZONY010000224.1:0-4728 GCA_964581215.1 uncultured Chitinophagaceae bacterium
TCGATCACCAGCGGAATGCCGGTGAGCCGCAGGTGCCGATCGGTGGACCAGCAGCTTTTGGTCTTCCGGACGCCCATGAGATGCAGCCCCACGGCATCAGCCAGGGTCAGATCCTGATCCGAAAAGCGGCGCATCAGCTTCGTGGCCGCGGTGATTTCCTTCGCTGTCACCGACACGATCACGAGCGGTGCAAGCATCTCCACCAGCGCCAGGAAGCCGAGCGCCCGAGTCCTATCGAATCGCCTCAGAAACCAGCCGTGCCCCTCAGCAATGACCAGCGACGTGGTCACCAGCCGCGGCGGATTTGCAAAGAGCCGGGCGAACAGAGGATGGTGCGTATCCGAGCCATCCGTGAAGGCGATGAACGCCGAGGTGTCCACGTAGACTTCAGGACTTGTGGCCATAGACGATCTCGTCGATCCTTTGGCTCGATCGCGGATCGCCCGACTCGACCATCCCGGCGTACCGCATCCACGGCGGCCGACCGGCCGCGGGCAGCTCGCGACGAAGCGAACGCCGCAGGAGTTCGGCCAGCGAAATCCCCAGCCGCGCCGCCTCCTTTTTGGCGGCGGTGTACTCCTCCTCCCGCAGACTGATTTGAGTCCGTATCATGATTACACAATACGAATTTTTGTTATCACGTGCAAGAAAAGCGACCATGGTGCCAGCTGTCCCATCCGGGGCGCATACAGATCGCCCCCATCTTCGTGGCCCGCACCTGTTCCTGGGCGGATTGCAATCCGGCGGGCCAGCACCGACACTTTTCAGGCTTCCTTCCCCGTCGGTTGCAGACCGTGCGTGGAGGGCTTCGCAAATCAACCGTCAGGGAAGGCGAGTGACGTCCGATGGACGGTCACGGCTTTCCTTCCCTTCCCCTTCTTCTGGAGACGATCGATGAATCTCGTGGACCTGATTTCCAGCCAGCTCACCTCGGGCGACGTGCTCGGCAAACTCGCCGGCCTCGCCGGTGCCAATGAGGCCCAGACCAAGACCGCGACGACGGCGGCCATCCCGGCCCTACTCGGCGCCCTCTCCGGCCTGGCGGGCACAGGCAAGGGCGCCGACCAGCTCGCCAAATCACTCGGCGGCCTCGACCTCGGGATGCTCGGCAACCTGGCCGGAGCCCTCGGCGGCAATCAGGCCGGCGGCCTCGGCAGCCTCGGTGGCGACCTGCTCGGCTCGCTCCTCGGCGCCGGCGGCACCGCGAAGATCGTCGATGCCATCGCCGCCTTCGCCGGCATCAAGCCGGGCATCATGCGGACGCTGCTCAACTACCTCGCCCCGATCGTGCTCGGCATGATCGCCAAGCAGCTTGGCGGCCGACCCACCGGGGCCGACATCTCCCGCCTGTTCGCCGACCAGTCGTCGAACATCAAGGCCGCGTTGCCGCGGGGCCTCTCGCTGGCCGACGTCGGCAAGGTGGCCGAAGCCGCCAAGGGAGGCATGCCGGCCTGGCTGCCGCTGGCCGCGCTCGTGGCACTCGCCGCTGGCGCCTGGTGGTTTATGAACCGCGACAAGATGGGTCCCGCTCCCGAACGTGCCGTGGTGGAGATGGAGCGCAAGGTCGGCCCGGTCACCGAGACGATCCGCGACGAGATCGTGACCGACGGCAAGAAGGCCATCGAAGCCGTCACCGACATCATCTCGATCGATCCCAAGTTCCTCGAGGCGGGCAAGACGGCCGCCGGCCTGTTCACCGGGCTCACGAAGGCGCTCTCGGGAGTAACCGACCTGGATTCGGCCAAGGCCGCGCTGCCGGAACTCGAGAAGCTCGCCCCGATGCTTTCCACGCTGGAGACCGAGGCGGGCAATCTGCCGGCCGATGAGAAGCCGGCGTTCGCCGAGGTGATCGGCCAGAACCTCGGGGCCATCCAGAAGGTGATCGACACCGTGATGGCGATTCCGGGCGTGAAGGAACTGCTCGGCCCGGTCGTCGCGCCGATGCTGGAGGCGCTCGCGAAACTCGCCCCCGCGAAATAGTTGAAAACCGCCGTGGGCGGGTGAACCCTCCGCTTCGGAGGCGAGGATACGCCAACTCGCGTCAGGTTCACCCGCCCACGGCTCGCCTATTCAGAGCGGCCGCCTTCGCAGGCTGAAGCCTGTGGACCATGTGGGGCAGGCTTCAGACTGCCCGAGCGAACGTCACACGATTGCCAGCGGGTCGCGTTTCGCTTCGAGCGTGCCCCGGGTGACGCCGACGCGGTTCATCGCCCGGAGCTGGGTCCAGACGTCGCGGCCCGTGATTCGGCCGGCGAGCAGGTCGCGGTAGGTCGCGATGATCGTGCGGATTTCGGCGGCCGGCTCGTCGAGCAGCTCGATCCGAAAGTGGCCCACGCCCGCGGCACGCAAGGCCGGCACCGCCTCGGCGGCGCTCTGCGGCGTGGCGTTGAAGAGCGTGTTGCGGCAGCCCACGTCGGCCGTCAACGGATGCTCCACGCCGATCCGGTCGCGCAGCTTCACGACGTGTTCGTCGCAGGGGCGGCCGCAATTCGTCTTGTTCGTGCCGGGGGACAGCACGGCGCAGAACACGCAGTGCTCCATGTGAAACATCGGCATGTGCTGGTGGATCACGACTTCCAGCCACTCGGGCGGCGTGGCGGTGACGAGACCCAGGAGCTGGTCGCGGTTGCAGTCGTACGAGGCCGTGACGCGGGTGAGTCCCTCCTGCATGAAGAACTCGGCCGAGCGTTCATTCGTGACGTTGAGCGAGAAGTCACCCACGTTGGAAATTCCCCGCTCGCGGAAGAAGTGCAAGGCGCCGTAGTTGCGGACGAGGATGCCGTCGGGCTCCTGCTTCGCCATGAGCGTGAAGATGCCGATCTCGTCGGGCTTCTGGATCCGGGGCGTGGCCAGAAGGAGCGTGGCGCCGGCGGCCCGGGCCATCACGACGGCGTCGCGGTACTGGCGGATGTCGGCGAAGTCGGCATAGAGGCGACGTTCACCGAGATCGAGGAGGGCTTGGAGTTGGGGGAGGGAGCGGGCGAGTACGTGCAGCGTCGGGTGGAGCCGCGCCGCCGGGGCGGCAGAAGTCTCCTCGCGGAGGAACTTCCTCGCTTGTACGTCAGAAACGCTGCTGTCCGCCTGCGGCTCGAAAGTTCCAAACGCTCGTCGAGCTTCCGCCGACCCCGGCTCCGTCGAGTGCCGCAGCGGCGGGCGGGTACGCCGCGCTGGTGGGTGCGTCGCGGCGGTTTCGAGGCTGGCGATGAGTTCCTTGCGTACCGCGCCCAGGATGCTGAAAGGCAGCATGGGGCGGCCGGTGATGTCGGCCGTAAGATGGCGGAGGTCGAAGGCGGTGCCGCCGAGGCGGTCGAACTGGGCGCGGAGCGCGTCGAGGTCGAGCGGGTGCTTCGTCGCCTCCCGGGCGGGCTCGGCGGAGGCGATGCTGCAGGTCGCCCCCGAGGCAGTCGTGGCGGCGACCGTCAACGGCGTGCCGACGGCGACCGTGACGTGCAGGTCGACCGGTTGACGACGGATCGGCTTCTCGTTCGTGAAGGTTTTCCGCAGTCGGGACGTGAGCTGCGGATCGTCGGTTTTCCAGACGGTCTGGCCGGCGGCGAGGCGGCCGCAGTCGAAGGCATCATGGGCGAACGTCAGCTCGACGCGACCGTACGTGGCCGGCTCGGTGAGCGACCGGCCCTGCTGGAACACCTCGTAGACCCGCCCGCCCAGGAACTCGTCGCTCGTCGCGCCGCAGTCAAAGGCGACGCCATCGCCCCGCTTCACGCCGCCGGCGAGACCCGCCGCGAGCTCGACCGCGACACGGCCACCGCGCACGGCGGCGATCGTGCCCAGCCGCACGCCCCGCTTCGCGCTGCTCGTGGCCGGCACGAGCATCTTGTGATCGCAGCCATGCAGCCAGCCCGGGGAAAATCCCCGCGAGAAGGAGAGTTCCATCTCCTCGACATCCCGCGGCGTGAAGTCCGCGGGCCGCGCGGCAACGGCGGCGTCGATCGCCCGTCGGTAGTGTCGCGTGATGTTCGCCACGTACTCGGGCGTCTTCAGCCGCCCCTCGATCTTGAACGATGCGATGCCGGCCGCGATCAGTTCCGGCGCCAGGGCATAGGCGGCCAGATCCTGCGGCGAGAGCAGGTATTTCTGCGGGCCCAGGTCGACGTCGCGACCGTCGCAGACGAGGTCATAGGGCCGCCGACAGGCCTGCGCGCACTGGCCCCGATTAGCGCTGCGCCCGCCGAGCGATTCGCTCGTGAGGCACTGGCCGGAGTACGCCACGCAGAGGGCCCCGTGGACGAACACCTCCAGCGGCATCGCCGTGCCCCTGCGGATCGAGACGATCTCCTCGATCGACAGTTCGCGGGCCACGACCACCCGTTCCATGCCGAGCCGCTCGGCCAGGGCGATCGTCTCCGCGCTCGTGAGCGTCATCTGCGTGGAGGCGTGCATCGGGAGGGTCGGGCAGATCTCGCGGATCACCCGGGCGGCACCCACGTCCTGCACGAGCACGGCATCCACCCCGGCCGCATCGCAGGCCCGCACCACCCGCTCGAACTCGGGCAGTTCGTCGCTGAAGACAAGCACGTTGAGCGTGGCGTAGCCCTTGAGGCCGCGGCCGTGGAGCGTGCGCATCAGGTCCGGCAGATCGTCGAGCGCGAAATTTGTCGCCCGTGCCCGCGCATTGAACCCGCAGTCGAGGCCAAAGTAGACGGCATCGGCCCCGTTCTCGATCGCCGCCCGGACGCAATCCCAATCACCGGCAGGAGCGAGCAATTC
>CAZONY010000225.1:0-4414 GCA_964581215.1 uncultured Chitinophagaceae bacterium
GGACTGCGCCACGGTGCTGCCGCTGCTGGCGGTGGCGGGCGGGCTCGGTGCGGCCGGTCGGTGCCGAACGCGGCGCCACGCCATAGCCCGTGGGCAGGGGCTCGTCGTCGAGGTCGTCCAGCCGCTGGGCGGTTTCGGGCTGCTCGGCCGTCGCCCGCTCGTCGGCGAGGCGTTCGTGGGTGCTCCGCCCGCGACGGCGACCGCCGCGGCGACCACGACGCCGACGCCGTGGCCCCCGCTCGCCCTCGCCATCGGCCGGGCTCTCGGCGGTCGAATCGCCCCCTTCGGCACGGCGGCCGCCGCCCTCGCGCGGCTCCACCGCGTCGAAGTCGGCGTCGTGCGCTCTGGCATCCTGCGCATCCAGAGGGGAGGCCGTCAGGGGACGGTCATCATGGCCAGCCTCGCCGGTGCGGGCCTCGTCTCGCCGGCCGCGGCCACGGCGGCGACCGCGTCGGCGACGCCGCCGCGCCGGGCGATCCTCGCCCGACTCGTCGCCCTCCCGCGCGGGAGGCCCACCCTCCGCGGCGGACGCCACGATTTCGTCGGCCCAGCCACCACGCGCACCACCGCGGGCGTCGTCGCGCGGCTCCTCATGCCGCGGTTCCGGTCGGGACGCCGGCCGGGCCTGTCGCCGCGGCTCGGGGCGGGATTCAGAGTGGGATTCAGGGCGGGGCTCGGTGCGGGGCTCAGCACGAGACTCGGGGCGGGATTCGACGCCCAGATTCTCGGCCAGACCGCCCCAATCGGTGCTGCGCGGGGCCGCCTGCCGAGGCTTCGGTGCCTCCGGCGTCGGCCGCGGACGTTCGGGCTGAGCGGGGCTCGGCGGGGCGGGTTCGTGGCCGGGGGCGGCGCCGAGTTTCTCGGCGAGGTCTGCCCAGGGGTCTTTGTCGGAAGTCATCTGGTTTTTGTCCCAGGGGGGCCGGCGTTGGAGGAAACGCCTCCTACGATACCGAAAACGGCCCGGACCGGGCAGACCCCGCCATTCCCCGCCGGATCGCAGCGGTTCGGTTCGGGCCCGGCGGCCGGCGGCCGGCTCAGCGGTTGATCGTCCGGATCATGCTGCCGTTGTCGGCCACGTCGAAGAGGGGCCGGTAGGGGCTCGCCAGGCTGCGGCGGGCCCGACGGGCCGGGTAGTAGACGATGTTGAGCGAGACGTTCCAGGCCGAGGGGGAGGCCGTGATCGTCGTGCCGGGCGTCAGTTCGTAGTTCTCGCTCCGGCCGGGGATCAGGTAGGTGAACGTGCCCTCGAGCGCCAGCGAGCGCGACATCGGCGCCCGCAGCGACGAGCCGACGATCCCGCTCTGGCTGCCCGTGGCTCCGCCCCACAGACGCCACTCGTTGGCGTCGCCGAAATTGAGCCGGTAGAAGCCGGTGTAGAGATCCTCGGTGCTGGCCTCGCCCGCCGTCCGGGAGACGGGGCCGAAGATCGTCGCCTGCTCGCCGATGTTGAAGGCGCCCCAGAAACCAAACTCGTGGTAGCCCCACACATAGCTCAGCTCGCCACGGATCTGGGAGACGTCGATGTTGTCGAAGTAGCTGTCGCTGAGATAGTCGTACACCGCCCCGCCCTGCAGGCCGCGGCCCTGGAAGGCCCGCGTGAAAAAGCCGGTGGTCACGAAGACCTGGTCGCGGACGTTGTTGCGGAAGGGGTCGCTGCCGGCGCTCGAGATCGTGACCCGGTCGAAGTTGGTCTGCACGCCGCGGGCGCCCACCTGCCAGCCGACGCCGAAGGCATTCCAAAACGGCATGGCCCAGTTGAGGTATTCGTTGGTGCCGTAGTTGCCCAGCAGGCCGAAGTTGCTCTCGTTTTGGAAGGCCGTCACGCCCGCGCTGGCCGTGAAGTCGCGGTACCACTTCCAGCCGTAATAGGGCTTGCCAAACCGGCGCATCCAGCGGCAGAAGCGGCCGTCGCAGCAGTGCAGCGGCAACACTCCCCCCTCCTCGTCGCAGGCGTAGGGGTCGTCGTAGAACGACTCGACGTGGAGCTCGGCCGGATACTGGCCCATGAAGAGCCCCTGGTCGGCGCCGGGCATCGACATCATGGAGCCGTCATCCATGGTCATGCCCATGCCCATATCCATCGGCATCGTCTCGATGACGATGGGCGGATCGACGGCTTCGGCGCTCGGAGCGGGGAGTATGCCCGCGGGCGGCGACGCGTCGGAGGAGAGGCGGCTCGGCGACCGCGGGCCGTCGATCGTGGCCGCCTGCGGAGCCCGCGTCATCACCGACGGAATGCCGTCCACGTTCATCGCGATCCGCTCCTGCCGCTGCCGCGGGGCCATGGCCGTCTCGCCGACGCGGGCGGGAGCATTTGCCGGGTAGCGGGGCGCGAGGCCTCCGCCCAGCCGATCGGCGGGGCGGGAGTCGGTCATGCCGTAGCCGGTCTCGCGGTCGAGGATCGGCCGGCCCGTCTGCCCCTGGGGCGTCCGCATCAGTCGCTCGGGAAAGGTCATGCCGGACTCGCTCGATGAACCCTGCGGCGCGGCGCTGGCGGCGGTCGTGAGCCAGTCGCCCATCTGCTGGGCACCACGGGCCATCGACCCGCGGAGCGGCGCGTAGGGAGCGGTTTCCGGAGCCCGCGGCTTCACCGGGAGCGGCGTGGCCGCCGGCACCCGATCGGGGAGCGAGACCGAAGCGGGAGGGGCGACCTCTCCACCGGCGTCGCGGGACGACCATTCCCGGGCCGGCGATTGGCTGGTGGCAGCCGGGGCGGAGCCGCTCTCAGCCGGAACCGCCGCGGCGGTCGCGTAGCGGTGCGGCTTCCACTGCAGCGATTCCTGTCCGTGGGCCCCCTCCACCTGCGCATCGGTGGCCGGCTGGGCGAAAGCCTGGTGGGCGACGACGGCGTGGCCGAGCAGGGCCGCTGCCACGAGGCGGGCCATGGTGAGGGAAAAGCCGGTGCCGAACAGACCACTCATGTCATTCTCCTTCCGCCGCGAACGGCCGGCTTTCGATGAGCCGGCACGGTCGCTGTATTCGGAAGAGGTATCGGCACCGGTGGGGCCGGAACTTCCGGAAAAACCTCTGCCATCGACAGAGGTTCCCTGGACGACCTGGCTTACTTGGCCAGGGCGGAGGCCAGGTCGTCTCGGAGGTCTGGGAAGGCCTCGAGACCCACGGAAAGACGGATGAGGCCGTCCTCGATGCCCACCGCCCGGCGGGCCGCGGCCTCGTAGGATCCGTGCGACATGAGCGCGGGCAGCTCGATCAGCGACTCGACGGCCCCGAGGCTGACCGCCAACTGAAACAGGTGCGTGGACTCGACCACGCGGCGGGCGCCGGCGAGGTCGCCTTCGATCTCGAAACTGAGCACGCCGCCGAAGCCGCCCTGCATCTGCCGGACGGCGATCGCGTGGCCGGGATGCCCGGGCAGGCCGGGGTAATGAACCCGCTTCACCCGCGGCTGGCCGGCGAGCCACTCGGCCAGCGCCAGCGCCGTGGCCGATTGGGCCTGCATCCGCAGTTCCAGCGTCTTGAGACCGCGGGAGCAGAGAAACGATTCTAGCGGGCCCATCACGCCCCCCGTGGCGTTTTGCAGCCAGTGAAGCCGCTCGCCCAGGTCGCGATCCCGCACGACGAGCGCGCCGCCGAGGAGATCGCTGTGGCCGCCGATGTATTTCGTGGCCGAATGCATCACGATGTCGGCCCCGAGCTCCAGCGGCCGGGTGAGCGCCGGCGTGGCGAGCGTCATGTCGCAGGCCAGCAGGATCCCCGCCTCGCGGGCGAGCGTCGCGCAGGCGGCGATGTCGGCGATGGAGAGCAGCGGGTTGCCCGGCGACTCGATCCACAGGAGCTTCGTGCGGGGCGTGACCGCGGCCCGCACGGCGGCGAGGTCGGTCGTGTCGATCGCGGTGATGCCGATCCCGCGGGGGGCGAGGAGCCTGTTGAAGAGCCGCCACGTGCCGCCGTAGATGTCGGTGCCGGTGACGATCTCATCCCCCGGCACGAGCAGGTCGGTGGCGCATCGCGTGGCCGCCATGCCCGAGGCGAAGGCCAGCGCCCGCGTGCCGCCGTCGAGCGCGGCGAGCGTCGCCTCGAAGGCGTGCCGCGTCGGGCTGCCGGTGCGGGCGTAGTCGTAGGGGGCCGACATCGACGCGTCGGGCTGCACGAACGTGCTGGCCAAGTGCAGCGGCGGCACGACCGCGCCGCTGGCGGGATCGCGCTCCTGCCCCTCGTGGATCGCGCGGGTGCGGAACTGCATCGGCTTGAGTCTCCCCGCGGCGGAACGGCCCCGCCGCGCTTATCCGAGGGCCCGGGCGAGATCGGCGATGAGGTCATCGGCATCCTCGATGCCGCAGGCCAGTCGCACCATGTTGTCGGAGATCCGGAAGGCCGCCCGGTCGGCGGGCGAATAGTTCCAGTAGCTCATCACCAGCGGCTGCTCGATGAGCGACTCGACGCCCCCCAGGCG
>CAZONY010000225.1:4424-4651 GCA_964581215.1 uncultured Chitinophagaceae bacterium
TCCGCGGGATCGTGACGGCATCCACGACGGCGGCCGTCCGCCGCCAGTCCCCATCCTTCACGAAAAACGTGACGAGCCCGCCGCAGCCCCGCATCGTGCGGGCGGCGAGGTCGTGATGCGGGTGGCTTTCCAGGCCGGGATAGAGCACCCGCTCCACCCGCGGGTGCGCTTCCAGAAAGCGGGCGACGGCCAGGCCGTTGGCGTTGTGCCGCTCCATCCGCAGGGCG
>CAZONY010000226.1:0-4643 GCA_964581215.1 uncultured Chitinophagaceae bacterium
GCGGAAGCAGGTGGAATCGCGTCACCACCAACGCACCATCAGCGCCGCCGCCACGCAGTCCAGTCGCTGCCGCTCCTGGCTTCCTGATGCGACGCGGGAGCAGGTGGAATGGGGATGCCGCTGACATCAGCCCCACGGCTCGCAGACGCTTCGCTGCGACCCGAGGCCGTCGATTGCGAGCGTCACCACGTCGCCAGCCTTGAGGAACACCGGCGGCTTCATCCCCATGCCCACGCCCGGCGGCGTGCCCGTGATCACCACGTCGCCCGCCTCCAGTGTGAGAAACTGCGAGAGGTAGTGGACAATGTGCCACACGTCGAAGATCATCGTCCCCGTGTTGCCATGCTGGCGCCGCACGCCGTTGACCTCGAGCGTGAGGCCGAGCGACTGCGGATCGGCCACGTCGTCGGCCGTCACCAGCCACGGGCCCAACGGCAGGAAGTTGTCGCCGCTCTTGCCCTTCACCCACTGGCCGCCCCGCTCGAGCTGGAAGGCCCGCTCCGAGACGTCGTTGGCCACGCAAAAACCGGCCACGTGGTCGCGGGCCGCCTCCTTCGAGGGCAGGTAGCGGGCGTCGCGGCTGATCACGAGGCCGAGCTCCACCTCCCAGTCGAGTTTCTCGCTGCCGCGGGGCACGAGGATCGGATCGTGCGGGCC
Organism: uncultured Chitinophagaceae bacterium; assembly: GCA_964581215.1. Taxonomy (GTDB): domain Bacteria; phylum Planctomycetota; class Planctomycetia; order Pirellulales; family UBA1268; genus CACORA01. The sequence goes on from CAZONY010000226.1 coordinate 658, forward strand.
GCACACGCAGCCGGTGCCCTTGGTGAACAGGATCGGCTCCGCGGGAATCGCGGCGCCGGTCTCCTTGGCGTGGTCGGAGTAGTTGAGGCCGATGGCCCACACGTTCCGCGGCCGGGCCACGGGAGCGCCGATGCGGACGCCCGCCGGCGCGTCGGGAAGGGCATCGGCCCGGGCCGCAACCGCGCGGAGCGCTGCGAGCCCGCCGCCGGCAAAGAACGCGTGGTCGTAGTCGCGGACGTGCTCCGAAACATCCTTGAGGCGGCCGTCGGGAGTGACGATGCCGGGCTTCTCCTGGCCACGCTGGCCGAAGCGGACGAGTTTCATGGTGATTCCTATCGAGGGTCGATGCCGATTCCAGGATGTGGAAAATATCGTCTCGGGGAGCAGAACTGCAACCGAGCGCTCACGGCGCCGCGAGCAGGTCGCGGCCGAGGGTGATCGCCGCCTCCTCGACCCGTTCCAGACTGCCGCGGTCGAAGGGCGTCTGCCAGGCGGGGTAGATGTCGAGATCATAGAGCGGCTCGGGGGGCAGGTAGCCCACGCCGCCGTTGACGAGGTTCAGCCACACGACCGCGGCCGGCGCCAGATCGGCCCGCACCCGCCGCTGGATCCGCGAGTAGGCCTCGGCCATCGTGCCGAGCACGACCGCCTCGCCGATCCGCCAGCCCCACACCTCGAAGGGAAACGTCGCCCCATCGCCGAGCGCCTCCCGGATCCGCAGCCGGCGGCGGAGTCGTTCGGCCAGCGCGCGGTCGGGGCAGTCGGCGATCTGGGCCGCGATCTCGGCGGCGGTCGGCCAGGCCTTCAGCGGCAGATCTACGACGGCCCGCCGCGCCACGCACGTGCCGGCCGGGCCGGCGAACGACCGCGGCTCCCGCCGCCACACCGCCAGCGGCGCGCCCGACTCGACGACGCGGTCGAACGCCAGCCGCACGCCGGGCGGCTCCATGGCGGACAGCGTGGCGAGGGCGGCTTGGCCGAGATGGCGTCCGTGCGCATCGGCCACGGACGGATCGCCCACATATTGATAGGCCGGCGCGAGTTCGCCGGACGCGCCCTGCAGAAACATCGCCGGCGCCCCGGCGGTGGCCGCCTCGATCGTTTCCCGCATCGCCCCGACATAGTCGGGCGAGACGAGGTCGTTGTCCCAGGCGAGCGTCGTGGGATGGCAGGCGTAGTTGACGAGCGTGGCGAGCGGCCGGCCGGCGGCCGTCGTGACCCGCCCCACGAGGAGCGTGTCGTCGGCGGGCCCTTCGGGAGAGTAGCCACACACGACCCGCGGGCCGGCAGCCGGGCGGCCGGCGGCGGCGGGCTCGGGGAGATCGCGGTTGGCGGCCAGCCGGCAGGTGCCCGCCTCCCACTCGAGCACGGCCGGCTCGGCGGCGGCGAGGGCGCGCCGGGCCGCCTCCACGGCCGCCTGTTCGACGGTCGCATGAAACGCGGCGAGCAGATCGCCGCCTGGCCAGTGGGGCTCGGGGGGCGAGAGCGGCGGAGCGGAATGGGTGTGGGTCACGGCGAACAGGAACCGCTCGGGGGCCAGGCCGAGGGCCGCGACAATGCGGCTGCGGAACGCGCGCTCGTGGACGGCGCTCGCCCACCAGCCGAGGTCGGCCTCCACGAGCACGAGCGGCTCGCCACCGGCGCCGGGCCGCAGGGCCAGCGCGGTGAGGCACAGCGGACGGTGGACGCCCCGCGCGGTGTCGTGGGCTGCCGCGCCCCAGTTGCGACAATAGATGCCGGCGGGGGGCGTGATGTCGGCGCGGGCCACGCCGATGGCCCCGGCGAACGCGGCGTGGGGCTGCGGCGGTGCGGTCATGCGGGGGACTCCTCGGTGGAGCTCCAGGATAACCGACATGGCAGTCGCTGCCGCAGCCCGCGTCCCGGCCCGGGCCGAAACCGCCCTGCTACCGGCCCTGCTCCGCCGCGGCCCGCTGTCGGGCGGCGGCGTAGCGATCGGGGATCTCGTGCTTCGCCCACGCGACGTGGGCCGCCATCGCCTTGCGGGCGGCCGCGGGATCGCGGGCCCGGATCGCATCGCAGATGGCACGGTGCCAGCGGCTCGTCTCGGCCACGATGCCCGCAAACCATTCGGGACGGCCGTGGCCGAGATCCCAGGCGAAGCTCAGGGCGAGGATCTGGGCGCTGGAGAGGAGCTTCGCGAGCAGCGGATTGCCACAGGCCGCGAGGATCGCCGCGTGAAACTCCAGATCCAGCCGGCAGAACTCGCGGCGGTGGGGTTCGGTGGCAAACCACCGCTCCGGGTCGGGCTTGCCGGCGATCGCGGCGAGGTCGTCGCAGATCCGGCGGAGCGCTGCCACCTGGCCGGCCGTGGCGTGGGTGGCGGCCCGCTCCGCGGCGAAGGGCTCGTTGACCGCCCGCAGTTCGTAGATCTGCTCGAGTTCGTCGGGCGTGATCTCCCGCAGGTAGATGCCGGAGTTGGGCCGGTGCTCGATGAGCCCCTCCGCCTCCAACTGAAGGAGGGCGTCGCGGACGGGGCTCCGCCCGATGCCGAGGTCTTTGGCGAGGATGCGGTGGGAGAGCCGCCGGCCGGGCGCCATCTTGCCGTCCACGATCATCCGCCGCACCCGCCGGTAGGCCTGGGCCGTGAGGTCTTCGTTCTTCCGGGCTCGGGCTGGCACGCGCGGATCTCCCTGGAAAATCACTGCGGGGTAGTTTACCACAGGCTCGCCGCACCACGCGACACGCGGCGGATTTCGCCACGCGGCGCAGGAATGACACGGTGCCCCTGAAGATTCTTCCCAGCGTCTGCGCCCTCGACTGCCCCGACGCCTGCGCCCTCGAGATCACCGTCGCGGATGGCCGCGTGACCGCGCTGGCCGGCGCGGCGGGCCATCCGGTCACGCGGGGCTTCGCCTGCGCGAAGACGGCCTGCTATCCCGAGCGGCAGGAGCAGGCCGACCGGCTGCTCGTGCCGCAGCGCCGGGTCGGCCGCAAGGGGGAGGGACGCTTCGAGCCGATCGACTGGGACACCGCGCTCGACGCCATCGCCGAGCGGCTCCGCGCCGTCGTCGCCGCGCACGGCCCCCAGGCCGTGCTCCCCTACCACTACGCCGGCACGATGGGCATCCTCGAGGGGGAATCGCCGCGGGCCTTCTTCCGCGCCCTCGGGGCGATCGAGCTCGACCAAACGATCTGCGCCACGACCGGCAGCGCCGGCTGGGAAGCGAGCTACGGCCCGCACAAGCTCGGCACCGACCCCGAGGAGGTGGTCCACTCCCGCGCGATCATCCTCTGGGGCATCAACGCCCTGCGGAGCCATTCCCACCTCGTTCCCTTTCTCACGGAAGCCCGGCGCCGCGGGGCGCGGATCCTCCACATCGATCCCTACCGCAACGAGACCTCGCGGTTTGCCGACGAGCACTGGCAGGTGAACGTCGGCACCGACACGGCGCTGGCCCTGGCCATCGGCGGCGAGATCGTGCGCCGTGGCCGGCACGATCGCGACTTCCTCGCCGCCCACGCGACCGGCCTCGACGCCTACCTCGAGGCCTGCGCGGAGTGGCCCCTCGACCGCGCGGCCGGCCTGTGCGGCATCGATCCCGCCGCCCTCTCGGCGCTGGTGGACTGGTGGGCGGCAGCGGAATCGCCCTTCATCCAGGCGGGATACGGGCTGACCCGCAACGAGTCGGGCGGCAACGCCATGCGGGCGATCTCCCTCCTGCCGGCGCTCGTCGGAGCGTGGCGCCGCCGCGGCGGCGGGGCCTGCCTGTCCACGAGCGGCGGGTTTCGCCTGGCGGTGGGCCGGGTGACGGCCGCGCACCGCCTCGGGCCGGAAACCCGCCGCGTCAACATGGTGCAGCTGGCGAGCGCCCTCGAGCCGGGCCGGTCCGACATCCACGCCATGGTCGTGTTCAACAGCAATCCGGCGGCCGTCGCCCCCGACTCCGCGCGGGTCCGCGCGGGGCTGGCCCGCGAGGACCTGTTCACCGTCGTCCTCGAGCACTTCCAGACCGACACCGCCGACT
>CAZONY010000227.1:0-4608 GCA_964581215.1 uncultured Chitinophagaceae bacterium
TTGGCCGGCGACATCCTGGCGGGCCTGCCCGACTCCGGCTCGGCCGACATGATCATCGCCACCGGCTACTGGGCGCTCGCGCGGCGGTTCGGGGCCGACGGCGACAAGGACATGTACCTCACGTACGACGATGCCATCGACAACCTCGGCAAGGCCGTGATGGGGCTGTCGATCGCCTGCGCCCGCTGCCACGACCACAAGTACGACCCCGTCACGACCCGCGACTACTACGGCATCTACGGGATGCTCGCGAGCACGCGGTTCGCCTTCCCCGGCACCGAACTGAAGGCCACGCCCCGCGACATGGTGCCGATCATGTCGGCGGCCGAGAAGAGCCTGATGAACGACTGGAATGCCGAGCTTTCCCGCCTCGAGGTCGAACTCGGCCGCCGCGAGGCCGAATGGCTCGCGCAGGCGAAGCAGGCCGACACGCTCGGCCCGGTGATCGCCCCGCTGGCCGCCGGCGAGATCGCGGCCAAGGGGACGCAGGAGATCGCCCTGCCGGAAGCAACGCCGACGGTTTCGCTCCGCGCGGGTGAGATGCTGCAGTTGTCGGTTCTCATGCGTGGCAACAACGGCGGCGATGCCACCCGGGTCGAGTTCGTGATCGAGGAGCAGGGCGGGCAAAGCCGCCGCTGGAGCGCCGCGGACGATCTCGTGCCCGATCTGCACGAAGGGGGCGAGGGGGCCGCGCACGCCGACTCCCAGGGCAACACCGCGACATGGCTGCTCTACGACATCGAGCACGGCGCCATGCTGCTCGACCGCTGGGAGCCGGAACTCTTCGGCACGAAGGGCGTGCCGGCCTGGCGTCACAACGATTTCCCGCTCGTGATGGTCAACACGCGGAACGAGCCGGTGCAGCTGCAGACGATCGCCGCACCGCCGCGGTCGCTGGCACTCCATCCGGGCCCGCGGGCCGGTGTGGCGTTGGCCTGGCGGGCGCCCGCCGACGGCGTCTATCGCGTCCACGGCAGCGTGGAGAAGATCGATCCGGGCGGCGACGGCACCGCCTGGCGGCTCGACCGGCGGGCCGATCTCATCGATCACTTTGCCGCCGCCAGACAGATCGCCTCCGCTCGCGCGGAGGCCGCGGCGGCGCGCGACGCGCACCTGGCCAAAAAATTGCCGCAGCAGTTCGCGTATGCCGTGTCCGAGGCCGACGAGGCCGAAAACGCGAAGATCCTGCTCCGCGGCGATCCCGAGAAACTCGGGGCCGAGGTGCCCCGCAAGAACCTCGACATCTTCGGCGGCGAGACGGTCGAGGAGGGAAGCGGACGCCGCGAGCTCGCCTCGTGGCTGTGCCGCGCCGAGCATCCCCTCACCGCCCGGGTGATGGTCAACCGCATCTGGCAGGGCCACTTCGGCCGCGGCATCGTCGGCACGCCCAACGACTTTGGAATGCAGGGACAGCCTCCGACCCACCCCGAACTGCTCGACTGGCTGGCGGCGGAGTTCGTGGCGGAGGGCTGGAGCGTGAAGACGATGCACCGGCTGATCGTGACGAGCGCCGCCTACCGCCAGCGGAGCGACGCGGCCGGCTCCGCCTACCCGCAGCGTCGCCGCCGGCTCGACGCCGAGGAGATCCGCGATTCGCTCCTCGACGTCGCCGGCCAGCTCGACCTCACGCCGGGCGGCCCGCATCCCTTCAAGGCGACCAGCGGCTACAAGTACTCGCAGCACAAGCCGTTCGACGAGTTCTACGACTCCAAGCAGCGGAGCGTCTACCTGATCACGCTGCGGCTCCGCCGGCACCCGATGCTCGGCCTGTTCGACGGCGCCGATCCCAACGCCGCCACGCCGGGCCGCGAAACGAGCACCGTGCCGACGCAGGCGCTCTACTTCCTCAACGACCCCTTCTTCCACGAGTGCGCGGCCGCCTTCGCCCGGCGGGTCTCGAGCGCCTCCGGCGACGACCGCGGCCGACTCGACACCGCCTGCCGCCTCGCCTTCCAGCGGCCGGCCACGGTGGCCGAGCAGGAGCGGGCTGTCCGGTTCCTCGAGGACGTCTCCGCACGGCTGACCGACGTCCCGGAGTCGGGGCGGTGCGACGCCGCCTGGATCGCCCTGGCGCGCGTGCTCCTGGGCAGCAACGAGTTCGTCACTCTCGACTGACACCCATCGCGAGTTTCTTCATGAGCACGGCAACGTTCAACTGGTCGCGGCGTGGTTTCGTCCGCTCGCTGACGGCCGGCTCCGCGCTCCTGCCGGCGCTGATCCGCGAACTGGTCGCGGCCGACGTCGGGACTGCCGACCCGCTCGCGCCCAGAGCGCCGCATTTCGCCCCCAAGGCGAAGCGGGTGATCTTCCTCTACTTCAGCGGCGGCGTCTCCCATGTCGATGCCTGGGATCCGAAGCCCAGGCTGTTTGCGGATCACGGCAAGCCGATGCAGGTCGATGATCCGCAGGCCGCGGCGATCGGTGCCTACACGAATGGCGTGGTGAAGCGGCCGCTGTGGGAGTTTCACAAGCGCGGCAAGAGCGGCATCGAGGTGAGCGACCTGTTCCCGCACGTTGGCGAATGCGTGGACGACATCGCGCTCATCCGCTCCATGCACACCTCGCATCAGAACCACTACAACGCCACGCTCGGCATCCATACCGGCTCGTTCCAGTTCGCCCGGCCGAGCATGGGGGCGTGGGTGAGCTACGGCCTCGGCACCGAGAACGCGAACCTGCCGTCGTACGTGGTGCTCGCGCCGGAGTCGCCCTACGCCGGATCGCAGGTCTGGGCCTCCGATTTCCTGCCGGCCTGCCACCAGGGCACGCGGGTCGTTCCCGGCGGTGAGCCGATCCCCAACCTCGCCCGCCGCGGCCGCAGCGAGCAGGTGCAGGCGCTGGAGCTGGCGGCGTTGCGGGAATGGAATCGAGAGCATCTCGCCGCCCGCGCGGGCGATCCGCTGCTTGCGGCCCGCCTCAAATCGTTCGAGACGGCGTTTGGCATGCAGATGGAGGCCCCGGAGGCGTTCGACTTCGCGAAGGAGAGCGACGGCACGCTCGCGATGTACGGTTTGCAGCGGGGCCAGACGAGCGGGTTTGGCTGGCAATGTCTGGCGGCCCGCCGGCTCGTGGAGCGGGGAGTGCGCTTCGTCGAACTCATCGAAGGCGGCTCGTTGAACAACTGGGACCAGCACGACACCATGGCAAAGCATGGGCCGCGGGCGAAGGCGACCGACCTTCCGGTGGCCGGCCTGCTCCAGGACCTCAAGGCCCGTGGCCTCATGTCCGATACGCTCGTCGTGTGGGCCACGGAGTTTGGCCGGACCCCCTTCAGCAAGGACGCCGACAACGGCGGCCGAGAGCACCACGCCTGGGCCTTCAGCTGTTGGATGGCGGGCGCGGGCGTGAAGCCGGGCATCGTGCATGGCGCGACCGACGACCATGGCTGGAAGGTCATCAAGGATCCCGTGCACGTCCATGACTTCCACGCCACAATCCTGCATCTGCTTGGGTTCGATCACAAGCGGCTCACGTACCGGCACGCCGGCCGCGACTTTCGGCTGACGGACGTGGAAGGCAACGTCGTCCATCAGATACTGAGCTGACCCGCCCCTCTTCCGCCTCAGGCTCCGCCGGCAGGATCCGGCCCACCATGAAGACACGCGCCCTCGAGAAATTCCGTCGCCGGCTGGCCGCCGGCGAGCCCGTTCACGGCCTCTGGATCACGCTCGACTCGGCGAGTGTCACGGAGCTGGCCGTGGCGCTCGGGCTCGATTGGATCGTGATCGATGCGGAGCACGGTCAGCTCGACTGGAGCCAGATCCTCGAGCACCTGCGGGCCACGGTCCGCAGCGACACCGTGGCCCTCGTGCGGATCGCCGAGCGAAGCACGACGCTCGCCAAGCGGGCGCTCGATCTGGGCGCCGACGGCATCGTGGTGCCGATGATGGAGACCGCCGAACAGGTGGAAGAGGCGCTCCGCGACTGCCGCTATCCCCCCGAGGGCCGCCGCGGGATCGGCGGCGAGCGGGCCACGGCCTGGGGCCAGGCAATCGTCGAGCACACCGCCGAGGCGAACGACCACGTGCTCGTGGTGCCGCTCATCGAGTCGGTGCGGGCGGTTGGGCAGGTGGCCGCGATGGCGTCCGTCGCCGGCACGGAGCTGTTTTTCTTCGGCCCCGCCGACTTCTCCGCCACCGCCGGCCATCGTGGCCAGTGGGAGGGGCCCGGCGTGGCCGCGCAGATCCTGGAGATGAAGGACGTGCTGCGTCGCGCCGGCAAGGCCTGCGGCGTGCTCGCCCGCACGCCGGAAGATCTCGCGCTGCGGCGATCGCAGGGCTTCCAGATGCTCAGCCTGGGTTCCGATGCCGGCCTGTTCCTTCGCGCCGCCCACGAGATGCTGCAGGCGGCGGGCTGCGACCGCACGCCGGCGGCGAGCCTCGACCCGCGCGACGCGATCCCGGTGCGGCAGGTGCTCGCCGCGCCGCCGAAACGGATGCGGCCCGACCGCGCGGAGGTCGTGACCCGCTGCGGGGCCGGAGCCACGATCGCGCTCCAGGAAGGCGTGGTCTTCGAGGCGCTCGTCGGCCAGTTCAACACCGCCCGCAATCTCACGACCGGCATCGTCACGTTCGCGCCGGGCGCCGTGCTCGATCAGCATGCGCATCC
>CAZONY010000228.1:0-2280 GCA_964581215.1 uncultured Chitinophagaceae bacterium
GGATCGTGCGGCTGATCGCCAGCGCGGTGGCCGCGACGGGCTGCCGGTCGCGGCGGGCTTTCGTCTCCAGGCCCCCGGTGGCGGGATCGACGAGCATGATGCAGCCGCGGTCGGCCTCCACCCACTCGAACACCAGTTCGAGGATCCGGCCGAGCAGCTCGTCGATGTCGAGCGTGTGGCTCGCGGCCAGGGCGGTGCGGTACATCACCTGCACGTTGCGGCGGGCCTGGGCCAGCCGGTGGTGCCGGGTGTCGATGGGATCGGCCGTCGCGTCGGCCTCGCTCATCGACCGGATGATCCGCGAGCCGTCGGCCTCGTCCCGCTCGGGAATGATGGCGGCGGCGACCAGCGCCGCCTCGTCGTCATCGTCGCCGGCGTAGACCAGCAGCGTGCCGCCGATCTGCACGCGGTCGCCACGCGACAGCGTCGCCCGCTCGATGCGTCGGTTGTTGACGAAGGTGCCGTTGGAGCTCCGTAGGTCGTCGATCACGAAGCTGTCGCCGACCCGGCGAACCTCGGCGTGCCGGCGCGACACCTCGTTGTCACGAAGCTGCACGAGGTTGCCCGTCTCGCGGCCGATGCTGAGGCGGCCTTCGAGGTTCGAGAGGTCGAAGCGGGAGCCGGTTGCGTGACCCCGGACGACGAGCAGTGACGGCACGCGAGGATTCTCCCTGGGGCGAGTGTTCGCCGCGACCGGAAGATTGTGGCAGACGGCCCGCGGCCAGGGAAGCGGCTCACCGGCGTGCCCGCGCACGCATACAATGGGTCGAAAGCTGACGACAGGAGGCTGGAGCGACGGCCGGACCGATGAGGAAGGCAGGCGACGGGGTCGACGAAGGGTCGAGGAGCATTGGGCGTCTCCTCGCCCGCGACGCGACTTTTGCCGCTCCGGAGCCGGTGCTCCAGCAACGTCGGATGCAACGTCGAACGCGCGTCAAGACGCATGGCAGGAGGAATCATGCAGGTTCATCACACCCCGGATCATCGTCGCGGTCATAGCCCCCTGGCACTTTGGCTGGCGCCGCCGATCGTGGCCGCCTTGGCCATGGTGCTGCCGTCGGCAGCGGCGGACGAGTCGCCGGCAGCCGCCGCGACGGATGCTTCCACCGCGGCCGTGGCCGCTCGGCTCCGCGAGGACGTGGCATGGCTGGCGGCGCCGGAGCGGGAGGGCCGCGGCCCGGGCACCGCCGGCATCGATCAGGCGGCGGAGTGGCTGGCCCGCCGGTTCGCCGGCCTCGGGCTGCGGGCCCGGGCCCCGGGAGAGGAGCCGTATCAGCCCTTCGTGATGACGCTCGAGGCCACGCTCGGGCCCGCGGATCGCAACGTCGCGGAGATCGTGGGTCCGCCGGGAGACGACGGCACGCGACCGGTGATCCCGCTGGAGTTGGGCAAGGATTTCACGCCCCTGGCGGCCGGTGGTTCGGGGCCGTTCGACCTGCCGCTGGTGTTCGCCGGATTCGGCATCACGGCGCCGGCGGAGAAGTACGACGACTACGCCCCGCTCGTGTCGCCGCATGGCCATGGCAGCCTGGCGAAGGGGGCGGCGGTGATCGTACTGCGACAGGAGCCGCAGAAGGACGATCCGCACAGCGTCTTCGACGGCAACCAGGCCTCGCAGCATGCGGCCCTGTCGCGGAAGGTGGCCAACGCCTCGGAGCACGAGGCGGGGGGGCTGGTCTTCTGCAACGACGCCGGCGCCGATGACGACCTGATGGCGTTCACGCGGGCCGGCGACGGCTCGACGAAGCGGGCGATGCCGGTGCTTCACGTGCGCCGCGCGGCGCTCGACCGCGCGGTGACGGCGGCGCTGGGGAGCGATCTGGCGGCCATCCAGAAGGGGATCGACGAGTCGCTCGAGCCGCGGAGCGGACCGTTGGCGGGCTGGCGGATCCGCGGCACCACCGCCATCGAGCGGGTGGAAACGCGGTCGCGCAACGTGCTGGCGATGCTCCCGGGCGTGGGGGCGCCGGCCGGCGACGGCGTGCCGGCGATCGATCCCCGGGAGACGGTCGTGCTCGGCGCCCACTACGACCATCTCGGGTATGGCGGGGAGAATTCGGCGGCGCCGGGCGAAAAGGCCGTCCATCACGGGGCCGACGACAATGCCAGCGGCACGGCGATGCTCGTCGAGGTGGCCCGCATGCTCCGCGACCGCGGTCCCTTCCCGCGAACCATCCTCTTCATCGCCTTCTCCGGCGAGGAGCGGGGCCTGTTGGGCAGCGCCCACTACACGGCCAACGCCGCCGTTCCGCTCGACGACACCGTGGCCATGGTCAACCT
>CAZONY010000228.1:2290-4579 GCA_964581215.1 uncultured Chitinophagaceae bacterium
CTCGACATGGTGGGCCGGCTGACCGACAACAAGCTCACCGTGCACGGCACGGGCACCGGCACGGGCTTCGACGCGATGGTGGATCGGCTCGTCGCCGGCCACGGCTTCGCCGTCGCCAAGGAGCCCGGCGGCTTCGGTCCCAGCGACCATTCCAGTTTCTATGCCAAGAAGATCCCCGTGCTCCACGTGTTCACCGGATCGCACGCCGACTACCACCGACCGACCGACACGGCCGAGAAGATCGACTACGACGGCATGGTGCGGATCGCCGGGCTCGTGGCCGATGCCGTCGTCGAATTGGCGCGCGTGGCGCCGCGTCCGGGCTCCATCGAGGTGGCCTCCAAACAGTTCGCCCGCGGGGGCGATCGCCCCTATTTCGGCAGCATCCCCGACTTCGGCAAGCCCGGCGGCGGCTACGCGATCAGCGGCGTGACGAAGGATTCCCCCGCCGCCCAGGGCGGCCTGCTGGGGGGCGACCTGATCATCCGGCTTGGCGACAGCGCCATCGCCGGCCTCGAGGATTTCGACAGCGCGCTGCGGAAGCACAAGGCCGGCGAGACGATTCCCGTCGTCGTTTCCCGCGGCGGCGCGGAGGTGACGCTCCAGGTGACGCTCGGCAAGCCGAAGTGAGGCCGGCGGGGCTCTTCGGGCGGTTTTTTTGGCATTGAGCCGGCATCGGCGTCCTGCCATGATCCCGCCCGCTTCGAGTCCGCGGCGGTCGGAATGACCGCCTTCGAAGCCCGTCCACCAAGCAAGGAGTGCATCCCGTGAAGAGGCAGTTCGCCGGCATCGTGTGTGTGGCCCTCGCGGCCCTCGTTTCCGCCACCGCGTCGGGCCAGGCGCCGGCGCAGCCCGCCGGCCCGGCCATTCACGTGGCCGTGGTCGACATCGGCAACATCTTCAAGAACCACAGCCGCTTCAAGGCGTCGATCGACAAGCTGAAGGACGAGGCGATGACGGCCCGGAACGGCATGAAGGCCGAGGAGGAGCGGATCCGCGGCCTGATGGAACAGGCCAAGGGGCTCAACGTCGGCACCCCCGATTTCAAGCGGCTCGAAAAGGAGATCACCCAGGCCCAGGGCGAGCTGCAGGTCAATGTCCAGCTCCAGAACAAGGACTTCGCGGAGCGGGAGGGCAAGGTCTACATGCAGTGCTACGAGGAAGTCGAGAAGGCCGTGGCGCAATTCGCGCGGCAGCATCGGATCGCGGTGGTGCACCGCGTCGATGCCGAGCCGCTCGACACGAGCAATCCCCAGAACATCCTCCGCGAAATCAGCAAGCCCGTCGTCTACTACGAAGCGGGCATCGACATTACGAAGGACATCCTCAGCATGCTCAACAGCTCGCCGGTGGCCGGGCAAGTCCCGCCGGCCAGGCCCCGCTGAGGTCTTCCTCGCGGGCGACGCTGCCGGGAGGAGCCCGCTCCCGCGGTCGGGGTCGTCGCCGATGGCGTGAGATCGGTTTCCTTCGCCGGCAGCGAGTCAGTCGCGATGCATTCCGCCCTCCGAGCCCGATCGCAGCACACGCTTCGGCGGCCGGCCGTCGTGTCGGGAGTCGGATACTGGAGCGGGCGGCCGGTGCGGGTCGAGATGCGTCCTGCGGCCGCCGGGGCCGGCATCGTCTTCGTGCGGCATGATCTCGGTGCCGCGGTGCGGATTCCCGCGGCGGTCGAGCATCGGGTGGACGCCGTGGCCCGGACGAACCTGGCCGTGGCGGGTGTGGGCGTGCAGATGGTGGAGCACGTGCTCAGCGCCCTGGCCGGCCTGGAGGTCGATTGCTGCGAGATTCACCTGACGGCCGAGGAGCTTCCGGGGCTCGATGGATCGGCCCGGGCCTACGTCGATGCGATCGACGCGGCCGGCGTGGAGCCGCTCGGCGCGCCGGTGGAGCCGATCGTGATCGACCGCGTCGTGCGGGTCGGCGACGAGGCGAGCTGGGTGGAGGTCGGTCCGCCGCGGTTCGGCGGTCTTTCCGTCGAGTATGAGCTCGACCATCCGCATGCCCCCATCGGCCATCAGCGGCTCGCTCTCCAGGTGACGCCCGCGTCGTATCGGGCGCAGCTGGCGGCGGCCCGCACGTTTCTCTCGGCCGACGAGGCGGCGCGGCTCCAGGCGGCGGGCCTCGGTCTCTCCGTCGGCCATCGTGATCTGCTCGTGTTCGGGCCGGATGGGCCGATCGAAAACGAGCTGCGCTGGCCGGACGAATGCGTGCGACACAAGCTGCTCGACCTCGTCGGGGATCTGGCGTTGGCCGGGCGGCCCCTCCAGGCCACGGTGCGGGCGTGCCGCA
>CAZONY010000229.1:0-1711 GCA_964581215.1 uncultured Chitinophagaceae bacterium
TGCCCCGAGAGCCGGCCTTGATGGCAAGCGAAGCCATGGATGGCGAAGCGCAGCCGGCAGGGAGAGAGCGTAGGCCTGGAAGGCCGGAGCGAACGTCCGGCGACGGGGCACGGGCAGCCCCGAGCCACGCGAGACGCGAGCCGAACTACGTCATGTCGCCGGCACGCACCCGCAACACCCAGCGGGCCGCCGCCAGGCCGCTCGACGCAGCCCCTTCCACCTTCGGACCGGCGAAGGCATCACCGCAGCAGACGATCGGAGGCGCGGTGCTGGCGGCCACCATCGGGTTGGGCACGATCGTCGTCGGCTGGGCGAACTTCCACCGGTGCAACGAACGCTCGACGACGGCCGTGGCGGGAGGCCCATCAAGCCACGGGGCCGCCGCCTCGAGCAACAACGCCGCCACCTCGTCGGCCGGCGTCTCGAAATGCGCGCGGCTGAAGGCCGCGGTGGCATGGACGGTGAGCGATGGTACGGGCGAGATGCCCTTCTGCTGGTTGTCGGCCAGCCACGCAATCGGCCCATTGGCGGGCCCATCAGCCTCGAACTGGATGCCCCCCGGCGCCGGCACGCGGCTGGGACGGGCGAGCACGAGCATCAGCGTGAAACAGGGATCGTAGTCGATCGCGGAGAGCGTCCGCACCGCGGCGGGATCCAGGAGGCCGCGGCCCGGGGCGGTCAGACCGCCGGCGGCCATGAGGTCGAGCGACTGGGGCACGGGGCAGGTGAGCACCGCCGCCGCGGCACCGAGCGCTCCGCCGCCGTCCAGCCGCAGGATCACGCCCGATGCCTCGGCCTCCAGCGCCGTCGCCTTTACTCCCGTGCGGATCTCGCACCGCGCGGGATCGAGGCCGGCGGCAAGGTGCTTGGGCAGGCCGGTCATCCCGCTGATGCCTCGCCAGCGTGGATGGCCATCGCCCGGCGGCAGCATGCCGCCGCCGTTGGCCGTGGCCCGCGTGAAGCCATCGCACCACCGCTCGACCACGCCGGCCTCGTGGGCTTCGCCCACGAGCGTGCCGAACGCCCGGCCACGGACGGTGAAGAACTGGGCTCCGTGATCACAGACGGCCGCGCCCAGCCGACGCGTCGCCATCCGTCCCCCGACCCCGCGCGACTTTTCCAGCACCACGACACGACATCCCGACGCCGCCAACTCCCGCGCCGCGACAAGCCCCGCAATGCCGGCACCCACGATCACCACGTCGGTGCGTTCGGCCGCGTCGGGGGAGGAGAGGGAGGGTGGCTGCATGCTGCCCGTGATCGTACGCGGCCGCAGTCGCCGCCGGGAATTCGCCGGGCGTCAGTCGCCCGGAAACAGCACCTGCATCGGGTCGGCAAGGCAGGGCATCCGGCTCCCGGCCAGCACCTCGCCGGCGGCGCATCCCGCCATCATGCCGGCGGTCTCGGCCATCCCGCGCACCCGCGGAAACACGTGCGCCTTTTCCGGGGGAAACTGCGAGGCATAGCAGCCGATTGCGGCCAGCTTCGTGTCGAGATGGCCGGCGATGTCGATCACGAGCGGCCAATGCCCATGCGGCACGTCGGGAACCCCGGCGAAGAGGAAGTAGGTGAGGAACTGCGGCACGGTATGGACGGGCAGGCCGTCGAACGTGTCGTCCCACTTCGTCAGCCTCGAATAGAAGACCGCGGCCTCGGTGATCGCCACCGCCTGGGCATGATCGGGAGAGGCGAGCGGCGTCTTGTCGCCGAG
>CAZONY010000229.1:1721-3264 GCA_964581215.1 uncultured Chitinophagaceae bacterium
AGCACGAGCCGCGGCCGCCAGCGGCGGAAGACCTTGGCCAAGGCCACCCGCGCCTCGAAGGAGTCGAAGAGCCGACGATTCGGCAGGCCGAGGTTCTCGCGATGCACGACACCGAGCCGCGTGGCGGCGGCAGCCGCCTCGGCGAGCCGCTCCTCCGGCCCGCTCGACCGCGGCGTCGGCTCGCCGTCGGTGAGATCGACGATGCCGACGCGATGTCCCTGGGCGGCCAGGAGTGCGAGCGTGCCCCCGCAGCCGATCTCCACGTCGTCGGGATGGGCCCCCACGGCGATCACGTCGAGCGGTCGGGGCAGCTGCGGCTGGCTCATGAGCGACGTCGCCCCGTCATACCGGCTTCGTGGCGGCGATCAGGAAGCCGGGATTGATGGCCTCGAACCGGATGCGGTCGAGTTGCTCGACACCGCGGGCGATGTTCACCATCCAGTAGGCGGAATCACCCGAGCGGGCCCGCAGCAGGGCATGGACGGCCGCGAGGTTTTCGATGCTGTTGCAGGCGGTGACGAGCCGCCCCCCCGGCCTCAGCCTCTTCCACGCCTCTTCGACGAGCATCGCCACGTGCCGCCCGCTGCCTCCGACGTAGATGGCGTCGGGGTCGGGCAGGCCCTCCCATGCCTCCGGCGCCCGACCCAGTACCGCGTGGAGATTGGCCACGCCAAACCGCTCCGCATTTTCGCGGATCAGCCGATGGTCGTCGGGATCCATCTCGATCGCGTGCACGGCGCCCGCGCGGGCGATCCGCGCCGCCTCGAGGCTGACCGAGCCGCTGCCCGCCCCGACGTCCCACACCACGCTCGTCGGCTGGATGGCCATCTCGGCCAGCGCCAGCGAGCGGATCTCAGCCGGCGTGAGCAGACCCCGCTTGGGGCGCGATTGCAGGAAGCATTCGTCGCGGTTGCCGAACAGCCGGCTGCCGGACTGCCCGGGCACGTCGGTGACGCGTTCCTTCCGCACGAGAATCATCACATTGAGCGGGCCGAACGAGTCGCGGGCGATGTCGGCCAGGCCGCCCTGCGTCACCCGCTCGTCGGGCGAGCCGAGGTTCTCGCAGACATAGGCCTGGAACGAATCGATCCCGTCGTCGAGCAAGGCCCGGGCGACCGCCGCAGGGGGCCACTGCTCGCTGGTGAACAGGCCGACGGTGTCGCTCGAGCGAATCTTGTCGATCACCCGCTCGATCGACTGTCCGGAGAGATTCGCCAGGAATGCCTCCTCCCATGACTCCTTCACCCGCGCGAACGCCAGTTGCATGCTGCTGACGTGCGGCACCACCTCGAAGCGGTCTTTGCCGAGCTTCGCACAGACGTAGCGGGCCGTGCCGTAGAACAACGGGTCGCCGGAGGCGAGCACCACCAGCCGGGCGTCGCGGGCCGCCACGATCTTTTCGCACAGTTCGTCGAGGGTCGCCGCAACCTCCAGCCGGCCGGCGAGCGCGGGCGCAAGCAGCGGGCGGCAGCTCTCGGGGCCCACGAGCCGATCGGCCGACTCGAGCAGCTTGCGGGCCTGCACGGTCATGCCCCGCTGGAGC
>CAZONY010000229.1:3274-4572 GCA_964581215.1 uncultured Chitinophagaceae bacterium
GTCGTCACCGATGCCGACGATGTGCACTTTCTCCGCAGCCACCGACCCTCCCGTCATGGAGACGCCCGTCATGCCGGCGGCGGCAGGAGCTCAGGCCTGGAACGAACTCCCGCAGCCGCAGCTCTTCTTCGCATTGGGATTGTTGAACGTGAATCCCCGCTTGTCGATCGCCTCGTGGAAGTCGAGCGTCGTGCCGTCGAGGAACAAGTCGCTCTTCTTATCGACGACCACGGGCACGCCGTGCTGGTCCGACTTCGTATCCGTTTTCGGATCCCAGGCGGTGTCGAACCCCAGCGAATACTGGAATCCGCTGCAGCCGCCGCCGGCCACACCGACGCGGAGCACCGTCTCGGGGGCGAGTTTCTGATCGGCGATGATCTTCTTCACCTCGCCGGCGGCTTTTTCCGTGAGCACGATCGACATGGGCACAATCCTCCTGCGGAAGCGATGATCACGAGGGCGGCGACACGCCGCGGACCTTCTCAGGAAAATAGTAGCTGCCGTTTCCCCGGCGGCCAAGGGTGGCAGCGCCGGGCTCCTGGTCACAGCGACCGCAAACGGGCCACGCCCGCCGCCGTCAGGGCGGCCGCCTGGTCGATCTCGTCGGCGACCGTGAACCGCGACAGGCCAAACCGCAGGCTGGCCCGGGCCTCGTCGTCGCTGCGGCCGATGGCCAAGAGCACGTGGCTGGGGCGGGGCTGTTCCGCCGCGCAGGCGCTGCCGGAACTGACGGCCAGCCCCGCACCGGCGACCGTCGCCAGCAGCGTTTGCCCATCCACGCCGGGCAGGCTCACGTTGAGATTGTTGGGTAGCCGCAGCGCGGGATCATCCAGCGGGGGGCCGTTGAGCGAGATGCCGGGAACAGACTCCCGCAACAGATTCCACAGCCGGTCGCGCAGGCCGCGGACGCGGGCCGCCTCCTCGGCCACCTCGGCGGCGGCCAGCCGCGCCGCCTCCGCCATGCCCACGATGCCCGGCACGTCGAGCGTGCCGCTCCGCAGGCCCCGCTCCTGGCCGCCGCCGAAGACCAGGGGCGCGACCCGCACGGCCCGATCGCGACGGCGGACGAACAGGCCCCCGACGCCCTTCGGCCCGTGAAACTTGTGGGCCGAAAAGCTGGCCAGATCGGCGCCGAGGGCATCGACATGCACTTCGATGCGACCGAGCGCCTGGGCGCAATCGACGTGCAGCAGGGCTCCCCGGCCGTGGACGATCTCCGCGATCGCGGGCAGGTCGTGGATCGTGCCGATCTCGTTGTTGGCGAGCATCACCGACACGAGGAAGGTGTCGGGCCGCAT
>CAZONY010000230.1:0-3141 GCA_964581215.1 uncultured Chitinophagaceae bacterium
CCAGGTGATAGGCGGGGCCAACGACGGGCCGAGACGAACTGTCCCCGTCTTCCTGGTCGCTGGCGACACCATTTTCCGGCGTGACGACACCGGCGGCTGGCCGCCCCGCAGACACGACCCCTATGGATGATGACGACGTTTTTCACGCCCCCCTCACACCGCCATGGAAGGATCGGAATTCATGCGATGCCCTCCACCGCCGAACCCGCGACCGATTCCACCGCTGCGCCACGCATGCTCGTCGTCGTCACGAACTACGACTTCTCCGATCAGGCGTCGCAGCTGAAGAACGCCTTCGCGTCCCGGGCGCCGACGCTCCTCATCGACGCAAGCTCCCCCTCCCCGCCGCGCGACGCCGACGCCACGATCCCGAACACCATGTATCCGGGGCTCTGGAATGCGGCTGTGCAGGCTGCGATCGATCACCGAGCGGACTGGCTTTTTTTCCTGGCCTCCGACGTTCACGTGCCAGATGCATCCCTTCTCGTCGACTGCATCGCGCACGTGCTCCACGACGAGCGCATCGGCTGCTACACGCCCAGCATCCACCCAGCATCGCGGTGCGCCTATCAGGCCTGCTTCACGCAACCAACCCGCTCCATCCGAGAGATCGCCGTCGCCGAGGGCTTCTGCTTCCTCGCAAGAGTGCCGCTCCTGGCATCCATCCACCCCGTTCCGCGATTGAATGCATTTGGATGGTCGATCGACAAATTGACCGCGATTCGCGCCCACCGCGCCGGCCTGCTGAACGTCGTCGATGATCGCGTGTCGATCTATCACCCGGCCGCAAAACCGGCGCACGCCATCAACGGGGAGGCCGCCGATCGGGCGGGCTTCGAATACCTGCTGGCTCATCATGTCACCGTCCCGATGGTCACCGAGCTCATCCGTCGCGACAGGCTGCTCGCACACCAGCCGCGCCTGCTTCCGCCCATCGCCGCCGCCCCGACGGACGCGAACCTTGTCGCGATGGAGACGCCCCTGATTCGTGCAGCCCGACGTCTCGCGAGGCCCTCGATGTCGCTTGGTGAAACGAACTAGGAGGCCACGTGCACACATCCGCGATGCTCAACGGCAAGGCATTCTTCGAGGCCTACGGGCCATCGTTCGCGTCCCCCGGGAAGCTGACGGTGGTCGACATCGGATCGCTCGACGTCAACGGCAGCCTGCGAACCGTCACGCCGCCCACGTGCCGCTACGTCGGCGTCGATTTCTCCGCTGGAAACGGGGTCGATGTCGTCCTGTCGGATCCGTATTCGCTTCCCTTCGAGGACGACAGCATCGACGTGGTCCTCTCGAGTTCGTGCTTCGAACACTCGGAATTGTTTTGGCTCGTCTTCCTCGAGATTCTGCGAATCCTCACGCCACGAGGTCTTTTTTATCTCAACGCGCCTTCGAACGGCGACTTCCACCGCTATCCCGTCGATTGCTGGAGGTTCTATCCAGATAGCGGAAACGCGCTCGTGGCCTGGGCCAGACGCAACGGCATGCATCCGGCGCTGCTGGAGTCGTTCACAAGCCACCAAGACGGCAGCATCTTCAACGATTTCGTGGCAGTCTTTCTCAAGGACGAAACGAACGTCACCGAGTTTCCCCGCAGGATTCTTGACTTCAAGAGCGATGTCACAAATGGATTGGTGCATGGCCGACAAGACTTCGTGAAGCCGTCGGCGATGACCGAAGACCGGCGGCGGCTCGCGTATCTGGCGCACCTCCTCTCACAGCAAACACGCGCCTGCTAGACCGCTTGAGATTCTCCTCGGCACCGGAACCCCCAACACCACGCTTCCACGGAGGGACCAGGAGCCATGCCATGCCCGCCACCGCGGAATCCACCACTGATCCGATCGATCTGGCCATCGAGCACCATCAGGCGGGGCGGCTTGTCGAAGCGGAGCGGGAATATCGCGACATCCTGCGGATCAATCCCCGTGAGCGGGACGCCATGCACCTCTTGGGCGTGGTCGCCCACCAGTCGGGGCGGCAGGAGGAGGCGATCCGCCTGATCCAGCAGGCGATCATGCTCGACGGGGCCCAGGCGAAGTTTCACAACAGCCTCGGCTCGGTCTACCAGGCCGTGGGCCATACCGTCGCCGCCGCGGCCTGTTACCGGCAGAGCGTGACGCTCGACGGGAACTATCCCGAGGGGCATGCGAACCTCGGCACCACGCTCCTGGACCTCAACCGGCCCGCCGAGGCCCTCGCGGTGCTCGAGCGGGCCGTCGCGATCAAACCCGACTACGCGAACGCCCACCTCACCCTCGGCCTGGCCCTGAAAACGCTCGGCCGGCTCACGGAGGCCGAGGCCGCCTTCCATCGCGCCGCACAGCTTCGCATGGGCTTCTGGGAGGCTCTTTTCCATCTGGGAAACGTCCTCAAGGACCAAGGGCGGATCGACGAGGCGATCGAGGCGTATGAAAGCGTGCTCACCTTCGAACAGCATGCCTTCACGACCTGGAGCAACCTGCTCTGCACGCTCCAATACCGTGACGGGATCACGCCCGAGGATCTTGCCGCGGCCCACGCCCGCTTCGACCGGGCCTTCGGCGAGGGATTCCGCCCGCAGATTCACCCCCACGCCAATCTCCGCGATCCGGATCGGCCGCTGCGGATCGGATTTCTGTCGGCCGATTTCCATAGCCACCCGGTCGGCTTCTTCATCGTTCGCATGCTCGAGCACCTCGACCGGCGGCAGGCGGAGGCGGTCTGCTACTACAACGCGGTGCACAACGATCACATCACCGCCCGCATCCGCGGCGCGGCCGCCGCATGGCGGGACGTCCGCGACTGGAGCGACGAGCGGCTGGCGCAAGGCATTCGCGACGACGCCATCGACATCCTCTTCGACCTGTCGGGCCATACCCGTGACAACAGGCTCCTCGTCTTCGCCCGCAAGCCGGCGCCGATCCAGATCACATGGGCCGGCTACGTGGGCACCACCGGCCTGAAGACGATCGACTACCTGCTGGCCGATCGGCACCAGGTTCCCGGTGGGACCGACCCGCACGCCGTCGAGCGGATTCTTCGCATGCCCGACGGGTATGTCACCTACGACCCGCCCTTCGCGGCGCCGCCGGTGTCACCGCTGCCGGCCCTACAGTCGGGACGCGTGACATTCGGCAGTTTCAATAACCAGACGAA
>CAZONY010000230.1:3241-4570 GCA_964581215.1 uncultured Chitinophagaceae bacterium
TGCCGGCCCTACAGTCGGGACGCGTGACATTCGGCAGTTTCAATAACCAGACGAAGCTCAGCCCGCGGACGGTGGAAACCTGGTCACGAATCCTGCATCGTGTGCCGGGCTCAAGACTGATCCTGAAATACTACGGCATGAACTCACCCGCCGTGAGCGGACGGCTGCGGGAGATGTTCGCCGCCCACGGGATCGAGCCCGACCGGCTCGTGTTCCTGGGCTCTTCGCCCCACATGCAACAGCTCGCGCAGTACCGCGACATCGACATCGCCCTCGATCCATTTCCCTACAGTGGCGGCCTGACGACGCTCGAGGCCCTCTGGATGGGCGTGCCGGTCGTGACCTGCCCGGGCGACACGTTCGCCGGCCGCCATTCGCTCTCCCACCTGTCGACCGTGGGGTTCACGGAGACGATCGCACGCGATCTCGACGACTACGTGGCCATGGCCGCCGACCTGGCCGCCGATCTGCCCGCCCTGGCGCAGCTTCGGGCTGGACTACGAGAGCGGGTGGCCTCGTCGCCGCTGTGCGATGGCGAGCAGTTCGCCAGACATTTCGAGCGGCTCATGCGCACGGTCTGGCAGGATTGGATCGGCGGTGAGGCGGCGGCAGAGGCCCTTGCCGCGAGCGAGTCGGGGTCCGGAGAGGAAGTCGAGGCGTCGCTCGAGCCGGAGGACCAGATGGAAGTGGGGGCGGGGATCGAAGCATGAGCCTACTCGTGCTCGTACCATCACGTCTGCAGCGCAACCTGTCAGGCCGGCCATTCCTCGCCGGAGCGCTCGACTCGATCGCCGCGCAGCAGCTGCCAACTAATGAAGACCTTCATATCGAGGTCTCTATCGGCGTCGATCCGGGGGCGACGATACCGGACGATCTCGACTTGCCGCAGAGGGCGCGGGTCTCCGCAGCGGCAAGCCGCTCGCAGGCGGCCGCGATCAATGCCGCGGCTGCATCGCTCCACCACGACCTGGTGGCGATTCTCGAAGACGACGACCGGTGGCTGCCTGGGCATCTCGCCGCGAGCATCGGGGCGATCCGCGACCATGATCTCGATTTCGTCTCCTCGACGCAGTTGCAGGTCGACCAGACGGGCGAAGCGATTTCGATCTTCGATTTCCCGACGCCCTCCGGATGGGTCATGCGCCGCAGCGTGTGGGAGGCCGTCGGCGGGTTCGACGCCAGCTACCGCTACCATCTCGACAACGACTGGCTGGGCCGCCTGGCCGCCCGCGGCTTCCGCCGCGGGCACCTGGTCGAGTCCACGGCGCCGATCGACCCGCGGTGGATGGCCGTACGGCCCTGGCTCCAGCATGTCCTGACCAACGGCGG
>CAZONY010000231.1:0-4510 GCA_964581215.1 uncultured Chitinophagaceae bacterium
CGATCTGCGGGCCCGCTTCGAGATGGCCGAGACGCTCTGCCGCGAGACCATCGCGGCTCATCCGCAGGCGTCCGACCTCTGGATCGTGAGGAATCGGCGGATCGTCGGGCTCCTCAACCTCTGGAAGCTCGAATCGAACCTCGCCCGGTTCGACGATGCCGTGGCCGAGGCGCGGCGGACGCTCGAGACGAGCCTGCCAGCCGGGGCCGACGTCGTTCCGCGGTTCTGTCTCGCCCGCGAGGCGCTGCGTCTGTCCGACGCCGATCCAAAGCAGGTGATAGACGAGTTGGTCCGTTCCGCCGGGGAGGATTCCGGTCCGGCCCTCGCGGCGGCGGCTCTGCTCGCGCTCGACGTCGCCGACCGCGGCCTCCACGAGAGGTATCGCCGGGCAATCCTCGAACGGCACGCCGACAACCCGACGCTGTGGACCCTGACGTCGTTCCTGCTCGACCGATACCATCGCTACTGGCTCTACGAGGCACCCTTCACCGCCGGCTGGACCCCTGGGCGCCGGGAGGGATACTCCCTCGCGAGCGGCGAGCCCGAGGATGCCCGTCGCTCGCTGGAGGCCGAGTTCCGCACGCTCGATGGGCAGCCGTTTCGCATCCCGCAGGACACGAGCGGCACGTGGACCGTCTTAGTGTTCTCGTCACCGTGGAGCGATCCCAAGCGGGCCCCGCTCCCCGGCATCGTGAAACAGATCGCGGCCTTCGCCGATCGCCGGCCCATGAAGGATGTCCGCTGTGTCGTCGCCATGCTGGACGACGATGCCGAGAAGGTGCGCGGGCTGTTCGATAAGGCTCCGCTCGGCTGCCCGGTCGTGATGGTGCCCGGAGGCATCGGCCATCCCGTCGTCGCTCGGCTCGGCATTCTCGACGAGCACGAGCAGGCCAATGCCGTCGTCCTTCGTCCGGACGGCACGATCGCCGCCGTCGTCCGCGGCAGGCCCCTCGTCACCGCGGCCGAGAACCTGATCGAATGGCAGGACGAACAGGCCGTGTCCGCGGCGCTCGAGCGGGGCGACCTGGAGGCGGCGAAGAGCCTGGCGTTCGCGATCGCCCCGCCATTCGATCCCGCCGCCAAGGACGACAAGGGCCGGCCGAAGCCGAAGGCGGCCATCAGCCTGCCGCACCTGCGGAGCCGCGGTCGCGTCTACGCCGCGCTCGGGCAGTGGGACTCCGCCCTGGCGGACGCCGAGGAGGTGTTCTCCCAGCAGACGGCCATCGACGGCTCCTTGAGCCTGCGGAGCGCCGCCCTCGACGAGGCCGAGCGGTTCCGCGACGAGTGCGTGGCCCACTGCGCCGCCCAGAAGCAATGAGCGAGGCTGCGATCGTGAGGCCTGCCATGATCACGGGAATGACGGCGTGGATGCTGCTCCTGTCGGCAACCGCGAGTGAACCCGGCAAGCATCTGTTCATCCTGTCTGGGCAGTCGAACATGGTCGGAATGGATCCAGACGTGTCGTTCGCCCCCGCCGTGGCCGCGAAACTCGGCAAAGGCCGCGTGATCATCGTCAAGGATGCCCATGGCGGACAGTCGATCCGCAGCTGGTGCAGGACCAATCACGAGTTCCCCCCACCCACGACCGGGCGGGTGCCGAAGGAGCGCGGCGAGTTGTATGACCGTCTGATCGCCAAGGTGAAGCAGGTGGTCGATGGTGAAACGATTGAGACGGCAACCTTCGTCTGGATGCAGGGCGAATCCGACCTCAACAACACCGCCTACGACGCCTATCTCGGGGAGCTTCTCGAGCAGCTCCAGCGGGACCTGCAGCGGCGGGACATCCATCTCGTCATCGGGCGGATCAGCGATTGCGGACTGGCGCCCGCCGACAAAAGGGTGGCGGGCCGGCATGCCATCCGCAAAGCACAGGTCGCGTTCGCCGAATCGTGGCCCCGTGGCGCGTGGGTGGACACCGACGACCTCAATGACCGCCAGGAGGGAGACAGGGTCATCGACGATCTCCATTACACGGCAGAGGGCTACAAGCTGCTGGGAGATCGTTTCGCGGCAGCGGCGCTCTCTCTGTTGGCTCCGGATGCCGACCGCCGACAGGAGGGGCCTGAATGAAGGCGGCCTCCGCACGATGAAATCCTTTGGTCAGGCCTTGCGGGCGCTTGCGGCTACGGCATGCCTGCTCGCATCACCCGTGGTCGCGTTGGAGAACGCCGCATCTATCCCAACAGAGGCGATCGCCGAGCTGGACTCGGCCCTCACCGCGACGAAGACGGATTCTTCGCCGGCCCGGCAGCGGCTGGTGCTCAAGCGGGTGCTCCGCGACGGCGAGAAGCTGATCGAGGGCCATCCCGATGCGGCCAACCGGTTCGAGATCCTGTCGATCCTCTTCCGCGGGCAGCAGGCCCTCTACGCGCTGGACGACTCGCCCCGCAACCGCGAGGCCGTGCTGGACGTCGCGGGGCGGCTGGCGAAAGCGCCCGACGACTACGCCGGGCTGCGGCTCGACGCCGACCTGCTGCTCTCGCAGGCCGAAGCCACCCGCGAGGGCGGCGATGCCGAAGCCCGGGGCCGGGCCCTCGCTGCGCTCGTCGAGCGCTATCGCGACTCTCCGGTCGAGGGCAAGGTGCTGCGGATCGCCATGGTCATGGCGCTGGAACTCGGCGACCAGCCCCTGATCGACAGGCTCCGGGAGACGATGGCCGAGCGGTTCGCCACCGATCTCGACATGATCGCCTTCCAGCGGGAGAAACTGGGCGGCCAGGTGTTCGGCGTGCCGTTCGCCGGCGTCTTCGAGCGGTCCGACGGCCGCATGATGCGGTTTCCGATGGATGCCCTGGGCCGAACCACCGCGCTTTTCTTCTGGTCGAAGGACGACGCCACCACGCTCGAGGAGATGAAGTGCCATGCCGCCGCCATGCAGGAGCTAAGGACGGAGATCGCGGGCAGGCGCCAGGTGATCAGCGTCAATGTGGATGACCTGCCCGACGCGGGGGAGTCGATTCTCCGCGGGCTCGGCGTGGATTGGCCGGCGCTCAAGCTCCCCGGCGGGCGGAGCAATCCGTACTACCGCACGTTCGCGATGGGCGATCCGCGGCTGATCCACATGTCGCCCACTGGCCAGGTGGCGATGACCATGGAGGGAACGACGAGACCGTCGCGCACCGGGGCAGTTGCGGCCACGGCCGACTATGTCGACGGCATTCGACGGCGCCTGGCATGGCTTGCGGATTCACGCTACGTGGCACAGATCTCGTCGGTTCTCGCCGGTGATTTCCTCGTGGTTGATCCGACGGCTGCCTTCGACCCCGCCCTGCCGCCCGAACTGAAGGCGGTGTCATCCCCGCCGCTCGTCCGGACGGCCGCTTCGGTGCCGGAGGCCACCTTGGCGGCCATCCAAGGGTGTTTTCTCGCCCCGCCGCTCCGCTACCGTGCGCCGTTCGAGGAACTGCGAACCCGCTACCACACAGCCGAGGCCCTGTGTCGTGAGGCCATCGCCGCCCATCCCGCCGCGCCCGACCTGTGGATCGTGCGCAACCGCCGCATCATCGCCCTGCTCAACCTGTGGAAACTGGATGCGGATCTCGCTCCCTTCGCCCAGGCCGTGGAGGAGGCCCGCGCCGCACTGGCCTCCGCTCCACCGCCAGGGGCGGATGTCGTTCCGCGGTTCTGCCTTGCGCGCGAGGCATTGCGGCAGGCCGATGCCGATCCCAGGAGCGTGATCGAGGGCCTGCTCGAAGCCGCCGGCAGGGATTCCGGACCGTCCCTGGCTGCCGCGGCCGTGCTCGCGCTCGATGTCGCCGACCGACCGCTGCACGAGCGCTATCGCGACGCCCTTCTGCAGAAGCACACGGAACATCCGCTGATGTGGACGGTGGTGTCGTTCCTATTGGACCGCTACCACCGCTACTGGCTCTATCAGGTGCCCTTCGCTGCTGGCTGGACCTACGGCCGCCGCGAGGATCACTATGCCTCGGGGGGTGAGCCCGATGCGGCGGTGCGGTCGCTCGAGGCCGAGTTCCGCACCCTCGAAGGCCAGCCGTTCCGGATCCCACACGACACCGCCGGCACATGGACCATCGTCGCGTTCATGACCTTCGATGCCAAACTCCAGAATCTCTACGGACTTGCGCGATTCGTCGGTCTGCCGATCGCGGAGCGGCCGCTGAAGAACGTGCGGATCGTGGTCGCGGAGATCGGCAGCGAGGCCGACACCATCCGCGGGCTTCTCGCGCAGAAGCCCGCCAACTTTCCGCCGTGCGACTTTCCGATCCTGATGGTGCCGGGCGGACTCTCTCATCCCGCGGTCGCTCGGCTCGGAATTCTCGACGAGGACCGGGCCATGAACCTCGCCGTTTTACGGCCCGACGGCACGATCGCCGCCTGCATTTCCGGACTGACGATTTCCAAAATGGCCGGAGGCCGCCATGCCGCGGAGAACGTCATCATGCGGGGCGATGAGCAGGCTGTTTCCGCGGCGCTCGAGCGGGGCGATCTCGAGGCGGCGAAGAACCTGGCGTTCGCGATCGCCCCGCCATTCGATCCCGACGCCAAG
>CAZONY010000232.1:0-4501 GCA_964581215.1 uncultured Chitinophagaceae bacterium
TCCCGCAGTCGACCACGTGGAAAAAGGTCATGGATGACTTTTTCCACGGACAGCTCGCAGACGGTGAAACACGTCTGCCCGAGCAGGATGCGCTGGCCGTCGACTCGGGAAACCCTCGGCGTTTCCCGCAGTCGACCACGTGGAAAAAGGTCATGGATGACTTTTTCCACGGACAGCTCGCAGACGGTGAAACACGTCTGCCCGAGCAGGATGCGCTGGCCGTCGACTCGGGAAACCCTCGGCGTTTCCCGCAGTCGACCACGTGGAAAAAGGTCATGGATGACTTTTTCCACGGACAGCTGGAACCGGGCGTGTTTCGGGAGTTGCTCGCCGCGGCCGTGATCGAGGATCCGGCCCCGGACGTGTGCGAGATGGCCGACGCCGCGGGGGTCGCGATCATCGCACGCTGTGGCGCCGATCCGGTGGCGGCATGCGAGCGTTGGGCGCGGCATGCGAGCGTGATGCTGGCGGTGCTGCCGGCGGGGATCGAGCCGTCGGCCGTGGCGGCGGTGGCCGAGGAGGCGAGGCGGCTCAAGGGCCTGCCGCTGCTGGCAATCGAGGTGGATGGGGCTGCGCCGCCGCCGACGATTCCGGCGGGTATCGATTGCCTGGTGGTGTCGCTGGCGCCGGGTGCGGTGCCGCACCCGACATGGCGGGAGCCGCCGGCGGTGCCCGTGCTGGCGATGCGTGCGGCGGCGGGAGGCGTGCGCGAGCGGCGTGCCGCCTGCGACCGGCTCCAGGCGGATCTGGCGGCATGGAGGGGCGAGGCAGCCGCGTCATGGGATTGGGCGGGATACTCGTGCTGAAACGCACGTGCTGCATGCGCTAGCCTTCTGTGGCGTCTTATGTGGCGCAGGCTTCAGCCAGCGAATGGGCGAGGGGCAGCCGCATCGGCCGAAGAAAAACCCCGCGCTTCACGGCACATCTTTTCAGGCCGTCGCAGGACAGGTCGGAGACGTGCCCTACTTCGGCTGCACGGTCACCTGAAACGTTCCCTCGTTGTTGGCGAGCCCACCCGGCGATTCGTTGATCTTGAAAAAGAGCGGCCCGTCCACACGGGCCTCGAATTCGCCTGCTGCTGCTTCGGCGACCACCGCGAACCATGGTCTTGAGCCGTCCTCCGGCTCGACCCACTGGGCGACGAGCAGCCTCCCCAGCGGCCGGCCGCGATACCAGTCGATCGAAATGCCCGCTGGTTCGCTTTCCAGCACCATGCCCGACGCATGACCGACCGCCATGCGGCCGCTCGCGCGGATCGCGTAATGGCGACCGCGTGCCACTGCGTGCCCGCCATTCTGCCAGCCACGATCGGCGGCGACCGTGAGCGTCGTGGCGGATTCCAGCCGGGGGCCCGGGCGCCAGTCGATCGCCGACCGTGCGAAGTCGTAGCCGTAATCGATATCGTCGGTGAAGGCGGCGAAGTCCCGGCCGGCGACCGCGGCATCCCAGCCGGGCGAGTCGGCGAGCCGTGCGGTGAATCGTGAATCAAGCGGCCCCTGCTCCGCCGCCGCAAAACGGTCTGCATGCCGCGGGTGCAGCGCGAGCATGGCCACGGCGGCCCAGCTCGAGGCATAGGTGCGGATCTCGCCATGGGCCGTGCCGGGAAGCGAGAAGACTTCCGCGAGGGAGGGCATGTCGCCCGCCGCCAGCAGGCGGCGGATCGCCTCGATGCGGCCGAGCTGCGGCACGTCCTCCGCGGCGTTCGGGATCGGTGTGGCAACGAAGCGCGGCGGTCCGTCGGCCCCGCGCTCGAGTCGGTGCGTGGCCAGGAGTTCCGCGCTGCCCTCGGCGTACCACGCCGGCGCGTCGAGGTCGCGGAGCGTGATCGTGAAGGCATGCACTCCCTCGTGCAGGAGCAGATGCCGCCGGTAGGCGGGATTGCTCTGGTCCATCATCCAGAACCGGTCCCGATCGCAGAAGCCGTTGGCGAAGTCGGGCACCGTGTCGGGCAGCAATCCGGCCGCGCGAAACCGCTCCCGATCGACCACCAGGCAGCCGAAGGCCCGCCACTCGCGATGGTCTTCGGGGTCGAGTGCGAAGTGGCGGCACCAGACCAGGAAGGCGTCATCGAAGACCCGCGGCAGATCATCGACGCCGTCGCCGTCGCGCGGAGGCCGGTCGGTGGTGAGGACCAGGTGTCGGCCCTCGATCACGCGCAGCCCGGCCCGGCTGGCGGCGGCCGTCAGCGGGCCGATGTCGGCGGCCGTCGCGATGTCGGTGGCCGCCAACACCACGGCTGTGAGCCCCGCGATGGCCATCGTCTTTCTGGAACGCATGCCGCACAGTTCACCCAGACTGCGCCGCCTCGGCAAGGCGTGCGGCGGGACCAGACCGGGCTGGCGTCGTTTCCCCGAAAATTCCGATCGCATCCGACGGACGAAACGCCCCCGAGGCGGGCCGTTTCGCCGGGGAGGTAGCTGCGTGCGGCAGGGGTGCCGACAGGCCGGGGTTCGGACTCCGCACCGCTGGGCGCGGCGGGCGGCGGTCTGCGCGGCCGTGGGCTGGGCCGCCCTGCTCCTGGCGTGCTCCGCCGGGCTTGCGGTCGCCCAGTCCTCGCCACCGTCGGCCATCGGCGGCAGCGTTACGGCGCCGGCGGCCGCCGGAGGCCCGGTGCCCTACTGGCAGGCGCCCGCCCTCCCGAAGGCCGTCATCCAGGGGGGCGCGATCCCGGCCGGATGGACGCCGCAGGCGGTGCCGTACACCGGCATCGGTCCGGACGGGAAGCCGATGACCTCCTACTTCGCGCCGACCTACACCTTCACCTATCCGGTCGGCCCGCCCGTGCCGGCCGCCCCCGGTGCCCGTCCGGTGCCGGTGAACCGTAGGCAGGCTCCCGGCTACCAGCCTCCTGCGGCCTATGCGCCCGGATGGAACTACCAGCCCCAAGGCATGCCGCCACCGGCCTACGCCATGCCGCCGCCCATGACGGCCCGATACGCGCCGCAACCCTACCGGTATCCGCCCGGCACCCAGCAGCTCGGCGGCGCGGCCGTCGTGCCGCCGGTGACGGCGGCTCCCGCCCCGCCGCTCCAGCCGGCGTTGCAGCCGCCGCCCGGCTTCGGTCCGCCACCGCCCGCGCCCTTTGGCCAACCTGTCGCGGCGCCGCCCTCGCAGTGGGTGCCGGCCCCGACCACGGCTCCCCCGACGGCCGGCCAGGGATTCGCCGCCGCAGCGCCACCGGCCATCGCCGCCGCGGGCGCCGTCGCCGCGCAGCAATCCTCCGCGGTGGCAGCGGCGTCGCCCGCGGCGCCGGTGTCAACGCAGCCCGCCGGTTTGTCACCGCTGCCGTCGAGCGGCTCGGGCCGGGCCCGGCTCTGGCGGGTGGTCGGCGTCTATGACGGTGACACCATCGGGTGCCTCGACGAAAACAATCAGGAGCAGAAGATCCGGCTCGCCGAACTGGACGCCCCGGAGATGGGGCAGGATTACGGTCAGGTGGCCCGCTCGGCCCTCAGCGACATGGTCTTCGGGAAGACGGTCGAGTTTCGCGACGAAGGTATGGATCGGTCCGGCCGCTGGATCGGCCATCTCGTCGTGAACGGCACCGACGTCAACCGCCAGATGATTGCCACGGGCAACGCGTGGCATTACGCGGCCTACTCGAAAGACGCGTCCCTCGCGGCCGCACAGGAGCAGGCGAAGGCCCAACGGCTCGGCCTGTGGGCGCAGCCCAATCCGATCCCCCCCTGGGAATTCAGGGCCACGGAGCGGGCCCGTAATTCGGGAGCCTAACCCCCGTTCGTGGCGCAGGATGTGGCGGAAGCTTCAGCCCGCGAAACCGCGCCGTGTGGCAGGCTGAAGCCTCCCCCGCACGGGCCACCCGCATTGGCCTTATTTGCGTCCTGCGTTCCGGCCGTCGCGTCGGGCTTGGGCGCGGCCCCCGCGGGCCTGCGTGTGACCGGCCCGACGGGTGGTGATCCCCTTGAGCTTGAGTCGGTCGGCCTTGAGGGCGGCCTTCGCGCGGCGCTGGGATGCCGCCGACACCTTCAGCCCTTGCACTCCGGCCGACTCGAGCTTTTCGAGGGTGCCGGCCTGTCGCGCCTTCCGCGAGATCGCCCGAGATGTCAACGATGCCGGAGACGCCATCGGGGCCTTGGCTCTCTTCGTGACGCGTTTCGTGGCCGGCTTGGCCACCTTTGCGGCCGTTGGCTTCGCGACCTTGCCCGGCGCGGTGCCGGTGAGTTCGGCCAGCCGGGCTTCGATCCGCGTGACCGCCGCGGAGAAGAGATCGGTTTTGTCACGGCTGCGCTGGTTCGTCGCGACGGTCGCGGTGACCGGATAGGGCCCCACACGTTTTCCGCCCCGCTTCGTCTGGCGGGCCTGGGCGCCGGCGAGATCTCGCCACTTGTCCCGTAGCCCCCGGGCCTGCCCGAGAAGAGCTTTCAGCTGCTTCTCTCCGGTGTCGGCCAGGGATGTGGCGACTGCCGAATCGAGCACACGCCGTTCGGCGGCACTGAACAGATGACGTAGTTTTGTGACCGCCGCTTCGCGGGCGTCTTTT
>CAZONY010000233.1:0-4481 GCA_964581215.1 uncultured Chitinophagaceae bacterium
AACGGCAACGGCGGTGTTGGCGGCGCCGGAGGTTCGGTGTCTCGGACTGATGTCACCTCCGGCACGTTGATCGGCGGCGCCGGTGGCGCCGGCGGTGCCTCGGCGAACGGCAATGGCGGCGCGGGCGGCGCGGGCGGATCGGCGCAGCTGCAGAGGGGCGGCGCGACTCTCACCGGCGGTGACGGCGGCGCCGGCGGCGACGGATCGGGTGGCGGTAACGCCGGCGGCGATGGTGGCAACGGCGGCACGCCGGGCGGTTTGGGCGGCGCTGGCGGCACCGGCACAAACGGCGCCACCGACGGCAGCAGCGGCATTCCCGGCCCCAGCTGACGCGCAGAAGAGTTCCTACACGATCCGCAGGCCGGTGGGGATCCGGTTTGGATCCCGCCAGAAGGCGTCGTAGGCGAAACGCTGAAAGAGATCGGGCGGCAGCAGCGTCTGCCGGGGCTCGGCCTTCACGGTGCCCCGCACGGTGTGGAGGCCGGGCGTGCCCGCGCGGTCGTCGAACTCGGCGACGTCGTAGGTGACGTTGGCGAAGTCGTGGGCGAAGGGCGGCTCGCCGACGAATTCATAGATGGCCCGCAGGGTCGCAGCGGGATCGGCCGACAGGGTCTCGTATTGGACGAGCAGCAGCCGGTCGCGCTGCTCGCCGTAGCAGGCCTGCTTGAGCGCGTCGTACGGCGCGCCCACCAGACCATCCGGGCCGACGACGGCGTTGGCACGGGTGTAGACGGTGCCGCCGGGCGTGTAGCCGAAGATCGCCGACGGGCTGAACACGTTCCGCTGCACGAGCCGCTCGATGCTGTCGACGATCCAGGCGACGTCGCGGACACAGGCGATCACCTTGGATTCCGGAAACAGCCGCGCGATCGCCGGCATCCAGGCGCACCAGCCGCGGCTGGTGTCGAAGATCACCTCGGCCTGGCAGTCGGCGTAGAAGCTGTCGAACAGCCCGCGCAGGATCCGCTCCCGCTTGGCGTCGTCGATGAACACCGAATACTCGTTGCGGGCGCTCATCTGGCCGACGAGGGCGCCGAACAGGCCGGCGAGCGGTCCCGACATCCCCGCCTCGAACCGCGGGTTCTGCCGGAGGAGCGCCGCCAGCAGCGTCGAGCCCGACCGTGGCAGGCCTGAAATGAAATGCAGTCTGGCCATGGGCAAGCCTCGTTGGATCCTCCCGGTCGTCCGGCACGTGCCTTCGGCCCGTGGAGAACGTTCGAGCATAGACATTTCGTCGGGCACTCACCACGCGGAGCCAAAGGCCGCGACTTCGGGTCGGTTGACCATGTGCACAAGGCGACTGAGGCGGTGTCAACCCGGTCGGCAGTGACGGCTCGGCGAGGACGGTTGTCCGGGTTGTGGGGCCGCCGGAGCCGGGGCAGCAAGTCGAGGCCATGGATGGCGAGACTTGCGTAAAGCTAGTGATTGAGCGAGTAAAGCAGCACGTTGAGCGAGATCTTCTCGGCATCGTCGCGGTCGTAGCCCGTGCACTCGAGCGAATTCTGCTTTTCGAGCGCGCAGGAGATGTCGTACGGCGAAAAGATCACCGCCCAGCGGTCGCCGATCCGGATGCCCTCCAGCTTCGGCGCGATCCGCCGCTTGCGGGCCGCCAAGGGGCCGTCACCGCCGCCGGCCGGCTCGCGGAGCGTCACCTCGCGGATGTCGTAGCCGCCGTATTCGTCGGCCGTGAAGATCGGGTCGGCGGCGGGAATCTCCTGGAGCGGCTGGTCCGGCAGGAGCAGGCCCATCTCGGCGCGGAAGGCGGCGGTGAATCCGCGCGACGCACAGACGCTGTCGGCCAGGAGCGTGCCCCCCCGCTCCAGGAATTGCCGCAGCTTTTCCCGTTGGGCCGCCGTGAAGGAAAAGCCCTGTCGGCCGTGCATGAAGACGAGGTGATAGGTGAAGAGGCTCGGGTCGGTGGCATCGATCTGTGAGGGCGTGTCATCGACCCGCACGCCGAGCTCGCGGGCCGCGGCCCGCAGGATGTTGGCCAGCGCCGCGGGGGCAGCGTCGCACATACCCCCATGCCGCAGCTTGCCGATGGCAAGCCGGCCCCGTTCGAAGCTGTCGACCGGCTGCTCGTCCGGCCGCTCGATCGCGAAGAACTCGTCCTTGCTCTTGAGCTCCCGGTTGGTGGCGTAGGCCAGCACGTTGGTGCCGATCGCCAGGGCTGCCTCGACCTCGCGGCGCATCGACTGCGGCAGGTCGTGCCGCGTGGTACTCCCGATCTCCCACAGACAGGAAAGGCTCGGCATCGCGGTGGCCCCCGGCTTCAGATCGGTCGGCGGAGCATAGACGAGACAGGTGCGGCAGCCGTAATCGATGCCCAACAGCGGCCGCTGCAACTCGGGGGGAACCAGTTCCTCCGCATGCCAGGCCGGATGCTCCGGCGGCAACAGATTCAACCGGTATTCCGGCTCCGGGAAGATCTCTTCCACGAGCCGGCGAAAGCGGGCATCGAACTCGGCGCTCTGCGGGCAGCAGCCCTCGGCGAAGATGAAGCCGCCGTTGTCGACGTACTGCCGCAGCCGGGCCGGTGCGTCGGGGCCAAATTCAAACGCCTTCTTTCCCGAGAGCCACAGGACCGGGGCCTGCAGGAGATCGTCCGCGGCGGCCGTGGAGGTGTCGACGACGTGCCAGGAGAGGCCGGCCGGATAGTCCTTCTTCCAGCGCCGCTCCACGTGGCCGACGAGATGGGCGATGTCGTGGCCGTGACGGTTCCAGTCGGTCGCCGGCTCGTGGCGGCTCTTGGCGACGAGCACGGGCCGGCGGCCTTTGGCCAGGAACAGCAGGGCGAAGCTCGTGGCGATCGTCTGCCCCTCGGGTTGGCTCCCCTTGAACGACCCCGTGAAGGGATCCTGGGCGTTGACCAGCATCGTCGCCCCCTCGAGATACCAATCGTGGTCGCCGATGAATCGCCGGGCCGTGAACCGCCCCACCCGCTCCAGCCCGTAGAGGTAGTAGTAGAGCCACGATTGGTTGCCCGGGTTTTGGATCACCGAAAACCGCTTGCCCAGCCAGTCCAGGCCCCGCTCCAGTTCCTTGGGCGAGCCGCCGCCGCCACAGCAGGAGACCGACTCGCCCTGCGGCTGGGCGGCGGGCCGCCCGAGGTGCTCGGTCGTGATCCAGACGCTGGCGATGCCGGCGCAGGTCATGCTGCCGCTGGCGCCGCCCATGCCCTTGACCACGGTATAGCCCCACGAGCCGTCGCCATTGGCGCAGGACAGCCAGTATTGCTGGGCCCTGGTCCACACGACGTCTCGCACCTTGACTCCGGCTCCGGCGGCCTCGTGCAGGGCCAACAGGGCGAACTGCGAGTTGGAATTGTCGCCCACGCCTTCGTCGGTGTGGTAATACCAGGCCCCGGCGGCCCGGCCCTGGGCGACCTGCGCCTTTTCCAGCCATTCGGCGTTGCGGGCGATGATGGGCCTGTCGGCATCCGGCGACAGCATGGCGAAGACCATCGTCTGGAGCGAGACGGAGTAGGTATCCCTCGGCTCCTGGCGCCGCAGCCAGCCGAGGCTCTTGGCCAGCGCCGGATGATCGGCCGGCACGCCGGCGTTGGCCAGCGCCAGCACCACCAGGCTGGTGGCCCCCACGCGGGTCTCGGCGGTCCGCATGGAGCATTCCCACGTGCCGTCGGGCTTTTGGTCTCGGATCAGCCAGTCGCGGGCCTTCTCGATGGCCCGCTGGATCGCCTCGGGGCCAAGCGGCCCGGCGAGGACGGAGGGAGCGACCATGCCGCCGGCGAGGATCGCCAGGGCCGCCACGAGCCCCGTGCGACGATCGGCACGACGAAGGGACGAATGCCGGTTCACGACTCCGCTCACGGTCGGACGCACTGGACGCTGGAGGACGACCGCTCCAACTTTCTGCATCGTATCACGTTTGCCGCTACGGCCCGGGAAGTCGATACTACGGATTCAGGCCCCCGTGCCCTTTTCGAGGATCACCGCGTGTCGACCGCCGCCCGCTCCAAGACGCTGGATGACATCCTGCTGGAATTCTCCCAGCATCGAAAACTGATGCAGGAGGAACTGCAGAAGGTGATCGTCGGGCAGAACGACGTCATCGAGCAGCTGTTCGCGGCGATCTTCACCCGCGGCCACTGCCTGCTGGAGGGCGTGCCGGGCTTGGCCAAGACGCTCATGGTCTCGACGCTCTCCCGCATCCTCGACGTC
The DNA here is from genome assembly GCA_964581215.1 of uncultured Chitinophagaceae bacterium. Taxonomy (GTDB): domain Bacteria; phylum Planctomycetota; class Planctomycetia; order Pirellulales; family UBA1268; genus CACORA01. Next base: position 4,182 of record CAZONY010000233.1, read on the forward strand.
GGCTTCAAGCGGGTGCAGTTCACCCCCGACCTGATGCCCTCCGACATCACAGGCACCAATGTGCTCGAGGAGGACGAATCAGGCCGCCGCCACTTCCGCTTCGTCGAGGGCCCGATCTTCACCAACATCCTGCTCGCCGACGAGATCAACCGCACGCCCCCGAAGACCCAGGCGGCCCTTCTCCAGGCGATGCAAGAGCGGGAGGTGTCGGTGGGCCAGGAGACCTATCAGCTCCCCGACCCCTTCTTCACGATCGCCACGCAGAACCCCATCGAGCAGGAGGGCACCTACCCGCTGCCC
>CAZONY010000234.1:0-4469 GCA_964581215.1 uncultured Chitinophagaceae bacterium
TCGGTCATGGAGCGAAATTTCCACATCCGAAACGGCCGGCCGTCGCGGCCGGGTCGTATCTGCGAGAACAATACGGGCGCACCGAGCTGGAGTCGCACGGCCAGGCCGACCACGAGCAGCAGCGGCGCGAGAACGACGAGTGCCGTCCCCGCGACCGCGCAGTCGATGGCCCGCTTCCCCAATCGTCGATAGAAAGTCATGAAACGGCCCCCTCGGACGAAGTGTGTGCGGCCCAGAGTTCGAGCACCAGCAGCGAGTAGACGATGCCCTCCCACCGCATGTCGGGAAACGGCTCGAACGTGAGCAGCCGGTCGACGAAGCGGCCATCGAGCCAGCGGCGGACGAAGGCAGACGGTCTCCCGAGCAGGTCGACCACCATCGGCCGCAGGTTGGTGGTGAGCCAGTGTCGCAGCGGGATTTCAAAGCCTTTTTTCGTGCCGGCGACGACCTCGGCCGGAAGGCAATCGGCGTAGGCATCACGCAGCAGGCGTTTGGTGCGGGTGCCGCGAACGAGGTGGGAGTCGGGTAGCCCGGCAGTGAACTCGAACAGCGTGTGGTCGAGCAACGGCGAACGGGCCTCGAGAGACGCCGCCATCGATGCCATGTCCATCTTGACGAGCAGCCCACTGACAAGATTCACGTCCATGTCGGTCGCCATCTGTCGCCGCAGCGGCGACGGCGCGTCCGGGGCGATCGTCGTGAGCCACGACTCCGTCGCCGGCTGCGGCTCACCCAGCCAGATCCGGCTCTTGAGGTCTTCCTTCAAGAGGTCGGTGGTCCAGTGGAGATACCGCACGCCATCCCGTGTCGCCAGGCCACGCGCAAGGCGGGAAGCGAAGCCGAGTGGAGACCGGCGGTGTGCGGACAAACGCGCGAGGCCCCCGGCGCACGCGGCCATGAGCCCGGCGGGAAGGCACCGGAGCCTGGGAGCCCAGGCAGCGGCGACATGGCGGCGATACCCGCCGAATGCCTCGTCGCCGCCGTCGCCGTTGAGTACGACGGTCACGAACTGTCGTGCCGCACGCGAGATGGCGAACGAGGGAATGGCGCTCGGATCGGCGAAGGGCTGATCGAAGTGCGTGGCGACGGTGAGCAGGTCGCTCGCGGAGACGGGATCGAGCGCGAGCACTTCGTGCCGGACCCCGAGCGTCCGGGCCGTCCGCGAGGCCACCGCAGACTCATCGAGGTGCTCATCCCGGACCGAGACGGTAAACGTGCGGAGGTCGCCGCCCAGGGCCTGGGCCGCCTCGTAGGCGACGACGGTCGAATCGAGCCCGCCGGAGAGAAAGACGCCCAGCGGCACCTCGCTCTGCAGACGGGCACGTACCGCATCACCAACCAGTTCCCGGGTGCGTGCAAGCGCGTGTGCGTATGAAGGAGCCCGGGCCTCCGTGGCCCGATACGGCGACCAGTACCGTTCGCTGCGAATGCCCGAGGCGTCGGCGCTGCACCATGTCGCTGGCGGCAGCATCGTCACGCCGTCGTAGATCGTGCGGGGCTGGGGAACGCACCCGAGGGACAGATAGTCATACAACGAACGTTGGTCGAGCTGTGGCTCCCCGAGACCACCGGCTCGCATCAGCGGGCGGAGAGCCTTAAGCTCCGAGGCGAAGACGATGCCATCGGGCGTGTGGGCAATGTAGAGTGGCTTCTTGCCGAGACGGTCGCGGGCCATGAAGAGCCGGCGACGTCTTCCGTCCCAGATCGCGAAGGCGAACATGCCCCGCAGATGGCGGCACATGTCCTCCCCGTGGTCTTCGTAGAGATGCACCAACGCCTCCGTGTCGGAGGCCGTGCGGATGAGATGCCCACGAGCACGGAGCGAATCGAGCAGATCGCGGTAGTTGTAGATTTCGCCGTTGAAGACGACGGCGATCGAGCGATCCTCATTGAACACGGGCTGATGGCCGCCGCTGCGATCGATCACGGCCAGCCGCCGCATACCGATGGCGACGCCGGCCGCGACAAAGCGGCCTTCGTCGTCCGGGCCACGATGGGCGATCGCGTGGAGAGACCGCTCGAGGGCTGCGGACAGATCTCGCTCGTCATCGATGCCGCCTGCGATGCCGCACATGTCAGCACGCCCCCAGGTGGCCACGTGCCGGAGACAGCGGCACCCTGGCAGGGCGGGCCCGGCCGGGGCGGATCGCTACCCGTGACCGTGGCCCTGCGGCGGCTCCGACGGCTAGGACGGTGAACCAAAAGACCGGGTGTCGGCCAACGTAATGGAAGCACGCGAAGGCGAGGACACCCATCATGGTGGCGAAGAGCAGCGGCTTCCCGCGACCGTATGCATCCCATGTGGTCTGGACGGGGTACCAGAAGAGCGCGACCACACCGACCACACCTCCGATCGCTAGGGTGTCGACGATCGTGTTGTGGGCCTCGTCACCTTCGAAGGGGGCGATCTTTCCGGAAAATGCCCCGCCGCCGTTTCCGAACAGGATGGTCCACCAGGACTGCTGCCATGCCGTGAGACCGTTGCGCAAGAGCGTCAGGCGGGTGCCGCCTTGGTCGGCATCGCCCCACCGGTCGCCCAGGGCCTCGGGCAGGGCGGTGGAAAATGCCGCGACAAATAACACGAAGGCGCCCACGGCGATGACCCCGATCCAGAGATACCGTGCCGGAAAAAGCACGGCCATCGCGAACACGGCGGCGATCGTGAGCAGCGTGAGCATGAACGCGTCGGAACGGCAGGCGAAGCCCATGGCGGCGAACCCGGCCAGCAGGGGTAGGCGGTATCTCGGGTGGCGGATGTGGGCGGTCGTCGCAGCAATGCCGCACAGGCAATAGAGCGCGAGTTGGTTGGGGTTTTTCGCCCCCCCGGTGAATCGCAGGCCATACCAAGCCTCCGGGCCGCCGAAGCGATACTGAAAAAGCGTGAGGCCGAGCGTGCACACCGCGAACGCCCTGGCGCACGACGCGATATCGAATCGCTTTGCCGCCATGACCCAGATCACGAGACCACTGAGCACATAGGCGAAGTAGTCGCGCCAGGCGGCGGCTGGGTCGATACTCGTGCCCCACGTGCCACGCGCCGTGAGGATGGTGCTCGGCAGCAGGCAGGCGACGAGGTAGACGAGGAATCCACGGGAAAATCGTTCGCAGGTTGCCTGGCTCGTCGTGGAGGCGGGTTCGCGAAGCAGGATCGCGAGCAGTATGAATGCCGCCAGGCCGATCTCGCCGATGCCGACGCCCCCGGCCAGCCGGTAGTTGGTCTGGAGAACCAGGGCGAGGCACGAGCCTGCGAGCCATTCCAGTGTGTGCTTATGCGACGCGGGCACGGCGCTTTCCCTGCACGGCGGCAATGCTGGCGAGGAGTTGCTGCTTGGCGAGCGAGGCAAAGTCCACCGCCGAGCAGCGAGGCACCTGCGTTCCCGAGGTGAGAACGTCGCGCAGATCGGCCAGCGTCATGAGCCGCCCGTGCGACTCGACGAGTCGATACAGTTCGGAGCCCGGCAACGATCCCAGGAGCAAGATCGGGCGGTCCGTCGCGAGGTACTCGAAGACCTTGGCGTGGAGCACGCCGTCGGCTTTCGGATCCGACGACTCCATGAGCAGCAGAACGTCCGACCGGCGCTGCATCTCCATCGAGCAGGCACGGGATACCGCCCCTCGATATCGGACGAATGCCGATAGGCCATGGTCTGCCGCGGATGAGAGCATCGTGCCCGGAAGTCGTGAGGCGACGTCGATGGTCACATCGCGGGGCGTGAGGCCGTGCGACGACACGACGTCGCCCAAAAGACGCCACAACGGCGTGACATCCTGCCAGGAGTAGACGTTTCCCGTGTAGGCGATGGTGAGCCGCGACTGCGGGCGATCGGCACCCGATTCCTGTGCCTCCGTGTCGGGTATGCCGGGGCTGTTGTAGATCAGCCGTATGTCGGCGGCCGGAGCCACGGCCTGCAGTCGGCTGCAAAAGCCCTGGCTGCAGGACGTCACGAGATCGGCATGTCGAAGCGCCCAGCGTTCCAGCCGTGTTTCCAGGGACGACAGGCCGGGCATCCCCGTCGTCGCGTGCCCGAACGTCCACATGTCGCGATAGTCCAGCCATGTCGCCACGTGACGATGTCGGGAGGCGTATGTGGCGGCGACGAGAAGATTGATGTAGGGGCTGTGGGTCCCGATGACGAGATCAGGGCTTTCACGACAAACCGCCCGGTAGGCCGTTGGTCCCCAAGCGTCGTACAGGCAGGGCATCCGATACGTCATGATGCCCGAGGGTCGGCGGGATGGTTGGCGCGGTGATTTGGCAGAAGGTTGAGCCCTGGTTCCGTGCCTCACCCGGGCAGCCACCCGACGGTCCTGCATGGAGGAAAGCAGCCGAATCGACGTCGGCTGGGTTCGAACGATCCGGTAGCCTTCATGCCGCTCGCGGGTCTGGTCATCGTCGCCCCTGGTGATGACGACCACGTCGTGGTCGTCGGCCAGCCAGCGGGCCCACGAGGCAGGACGCACGGACCCGA